>DATNKN010000463.1:0-4649 GCA_035603375.1 Solirubrobacteraceae bacterium | reverse complement strand
CTGCCGCGCCCGCCGAGTCGCGGATCTCGACAGGGGTTTGACCCCATCCCTTTACTTTGTATAGTGAGTAGTGAGCGGTTGGTGAGGGCGAGCCCCCAACCGTAACGAGACGGCCACCCGATAGGAGACTCCCATGGCAGGCACACTTACCGAAGTCACCGACGCCAACTTCCAGGCCGAGGTCGTCGAGTCGGAGAAGCCCGTGCTCGTCGACTTCTGGGCTCCTTGGTGCGGGCCGTGCCGCGTCGTCGGCCCGGTGCTCGAGGAGATCGCATCCGAGCGCGAGGACCTGCGCATCGTGAAGCTCAACGTCGATGAGAACCAGCAAACCGCGGCGGCCTTCCAGGTGCTGTCGATCCCCACGATGATCCTGTTCAAGGGCGGTAGCGCCGTCAAGACGGTTGTCGGCGCTTACCCGAAGAAGAAGATCGAGGCGGAGTTGGACGGGGCTCTAACGGCGGCTTAGCCGGCCCAAAAGCACACCGCCTCTCGATCAGTCGGCCGTCGCCCGGCTTAGGCCGATCTCCAGGGAGAGGCCTTCGATCTCGGTCTGCTCGCGATAGTCCATCGCGGCTGTGTCGCCATCGCCCAAAATCAGGCTGACGGCTAGCGTCTCGCCGCTGACATAGACCTCGTGCTCGCGCGCGGCCTCCAGTAGGGCCGCGTCCCCGCCCAGGACCAGCTCGATCCGGTCCTCGACCTCCAGTCCCGCGTTCTTGCGAGCGTTCTGCACGGCGTGCACGATCTCGCGTGAGCGGCCCTCGCGCAGCAGGCTATCGTCGATCTCGAGGTCGAGCGCGACGGCATGGGCGCCCTCGCGCTCCACGCTGTAGCCGTCGGGGGCCTTCATCGTCAGGATCACGTCCTGCTCTGTGAGCGTGTGCTCGCGATCGCCGACGGAGATGCCGATGCTTCCGCCTGTTCCGCCCGCGGGGCCGCCGCGCACGGCTGCCGCGAGCTTGGCGGGGTCGAGTGCGGCGATCGCCTCGGCCGCCAGCGGCATGTCTTTGCCGAACAGGGGACCGAGGGTGCGGTAGTTGGCCTTGACCTCATATTCGCCCAGCTCCTCGGCGCCGGCCACGAAGCGCACACGGCGCACATTCAGCTCCTCGCGCACGATCTCGGCGAGCCGCTCGATCGCGGCGCGCTCGCGCCCGTCGGCCACCACCACCGCCTCGGCGAGCGGTTGGCGCACCTTGATCTTCGCCTGTGCCCTCGCGCCGAGGCCGAGGCGGACGGTCTCGCGGGCGATCGCCATCGCCTCCTCCAGCGACTCCTCGCGCTGCGGCAGCGCCTCGTCGAGGGGGAAGTCGCACAGGTGCACGCTCGCGAGCGTGCCGTCGAGGTTGTCGTAAATCTCATCGGCCACAAAGGGGCAGAACGGCGCGAGCAGCTTCGACACGATCAAGAGGCACTCGCGCAGCGTCGCAAACGCCGCTTCCTCGCCGTCCCAGAAGCGTCGCCGCGAGCGTCGCACGTACCAGTTTGAGAGGTCGTCGACCAGCTCGGCGATCGCTCGCCCCGCGGTTGTCGCGTCGTAGGCGTCCAGGCGCTCGGCCACCGTTCGCGCGGTCGCGGCCGTGCGCGACAGCGCCCAACGATCGAGGGCGTCCTGCGCGGTCGCGGCAGATGTTCCGCTCCGGCTGGCCCCCCGCCCCGTCGAGGGGGCCGGCTCAGCCCCCTCCCCGTTTACCCCATTCAATGCGCTCGCATTGGCATTCGCGTATAGCGCGTAAAAGAAGTATGTGCTCCACAATTGCTTGAGAAACAATCGCACGCCCTCGCCGATTGCCTCCTCGGAGAAACGGTAACCGTCCCACGGCTGCTTCGATGTGAAAAAATACCAGCGAAACGCATCGGCGCCATATTTGTCGAGCACCTGCCACGGCTCGACCGTGTTGCCCTTGGACTTCGACATCTTCTGCCCATCCGCATCGAGGATTAGGCCCAGGCAAACCACGTTCTCGTATGAGGATTTGTCAAACAGCAATGTTGAGACTGCCAGCAGCGAATAGAACCAGCCGCGTGTTTGATCAAGCGCCTCGCAGATGAAGTCGGCGGGAAATTCTTTTTGGAATTGTTGGGCGTGCTCGTAGGGGTAATGGTGCTGGGCGAAGGGCATCGAGCCGGAGTCGAACCACACGTCGATCACCTCGGGCACTCGCTTCATCGGTCCTTTGCATTCAGGGCACGCGAAATCGACATCATCCACGTAGGGCCTGTGATGATCGGAAAGAGTTTGGCCAGAGAGCTCCTCGAGCTCGCGGAAAGATCCGATTGTGTGTGTATGGCCGGACTCACAGCGCCACACCGGCAGTGGCGTGCCCCAGTAGCGCTCGCGCGAGAGCGCCCAGTCGACGTTGTTGGATAGCCAGTCGCCGAAGCGGCCGTGCTTGATGTGCGGCGGGTGCCAGGCGATCGTCTCGTTCGCGGACATCATGCGCTCGCGCAGCTTCGAGGTGGCGATGTACCACGAGGGCTTGGCGTAGTAGATGAGCGGGGTGTCGCAGCGCCAGCAGTGGGGGTAGGAGTGCTCGTAGTCGGCTCGCTTGAACAGCAGGCCGCGTGCGTCGAGGTCCGCGATCAGCTCCTCGGTCAGGGCGGGGTCCTTGACGGCCCGACCCTCATAGGAGTGCCCGCTGTGGCTATTCACCCTGCGGTCGTAAGTCCCGTCCGGCTTGACAGGGTTGAAAAGCGTGCCCGGACGGGTCTGATCGAACATCCCGTTCGCGAGTGCCACATTGAAGTCGTCCTCGCCAAATGCGGGCGCTATGTGCACGAGGCCGGTGCCGTCTTCGGTTGTAACGAAATCCCCGGCGACGATCGGAAAGCCACCTGCCGCGCCCGTGTTAAAGATAGGCCCGCTGTAATGAGCCCCGATCAGCTCGTGTCCAGAGAACGTGTCGAGCACCTCCGCACTCTCTCCAAGGACCCTCTCTATGAGTGCCGGCGCGACCACGAGTACCTCGTCGCCCACCCGCACACGCGCGTACTCGATGTCGGGCCCTACGGCCACAGCCACGTTTCCTGGCAGCGTCCACGGCGTCGTCGTCCAGATCAGCAGCCTGTCGCCCTCGCGCAGCGGCGACTTTGACTCGGGTGAGCCCGCCGGGCCGCCGGCCGACCCCGTGGACTGCTGCACCAGCGCATCCGGCCCGCCCGGTGTGTTTACCGGCAACCGCACATACACCGACGGATCGACCACGTCCTTGTATCCAAGCGCCACCTCGTGCGAGGACAGCGCAGTGCCGCAGCGATAGCAGTAGGGCACCACCTTGTGCCCCTCATACAACAGCCCCTTCTTGTCGATCTCGGCAAGCGCCCACCACACCGACTCGATGTAGCTCTCGTCCAGCGTCCGGTATGCGTGCTCCAGGTCCACCCAAAACCCGATCCGTTCGGTCAGACGGTCCCACTCCTGCAGGTACTCGAACACGGAGTTGCGACACTCTTCGTTGAAGCGCTCGATGCCGATGCCCTTCTCCGGGTCCTCGATCTCGGCCTTGCTCGTTATCCCGAGCTTCTGTTCGACGGCGATCTCGACCGGCAGTCCGTGACAGTCCCAGCCGCCCTTGCGCTCCACGCGATACCCGCGCATCGTCTTGTAGCGCGGGTAGATGTCCTTGAACACGCGCGAGAGCACATGGTGGGAGCCGGGCCTGCCGTTGGCCGTAGGGGGACCCTCGTAGAACACCCACTGCTCCGCGCCCTCGCGGTTGCGAAGCGACTCCTCGAACACGCTCCGCTCGCGCCAGCGCTCCAACACCTGCAGCTCGAGGTCAGGCAGCTCCTGACGCGCGTCGACTTCGCGCGGCGGTATCAGAGGGTGTCGTGGCGAAGCCGTCATGGGGCGGCTCATTGTAGGTGCGCTCCGGTTTTGCCAGTCGCTCGCGCAGCATCCGCACCGCCTGCACCGGCCCGGGGCCGATGCGCGTGACCGTGCTCGCTCCAGTGTCGGGGAGCGCCTCGCGATAGTTGAGCACGAGCGGCTTGCCCCCGTACTGCCTGACTGCATACACCAGTCGTCCCACCGTCTCCAGCGACTCGCAGCGCCCGCCGAGCACCAGCGCGCTCGGAGACAGCGCACGCAGTGCATTGCCCACACGCGTGCTGTCGAGATCAACGGTCAGAGTCAACACGCGCAGGCCAGCGCGCCTGGCGCACAGCTCGAGCGCCTGCACATACAGCGCGTCCATGCTCAGTGGCCCGCTCGCGTCGAAGATCAGCACGCCCTCCTCACGCGTGGCCGGAGGCGCGACACGCTGGGCGGCCGCCAGCCAGCCGGTGGCGTAGCGCCAGGCAAAGCATCGCTCAGGCGAGTCGGCGGCCATGCTCTCCACGGCCTCCAATAGCACGTTCTCGACCGTGCGCTCCACCGAGCGCACCGCCATGCTCTCCTCCATCAGGCGGTCGGCCTGCTCCTCGCCGAACGCGGCAAACGTCGAGCGTAGCCGTGCCGGTGTGGAGGGCCCCTCGCCGCGCTCGCGCACCACCGATATCGCCGAGGAGATGTCGCCGGTTTCCGAGAACGCCTGCTTGAGCGCCTCGATCTCGGTCAGCTCGAATTGACGGTGACCGCCCTCGGTGCGTCCCGGCAGCGGGTAGCCGAAGCGGCTCTCCCAGCTGCGCAGCGTGTTCGGGCTTACGCC
>DATNKN010000279.1:0-7246 GCA_035603375.1 Solirubrobacteraceae bacterium | reverse complement strand
GTGGAGATGCTCGCGCGACTGTGCCCCGCGCTCGCGCGCATCCAGAGCCTGGGCGCGCCACTGTTCGTGCATCCCGGGCGCGGAGCACGCCAGCCCACATACGAAGCGTCGCTCGGCGACCCGCTGTGGTGGCCGGCGCTCACCCACTACGTCGCGGAGATGCAGGCTGCCTGGTTTCTGTTTGCCACGGCGGCGCGGCGCGCGTTTCCGCATCTGCGTGCGATCTTCGCGATGCTCGCCGGCCTCGCGCCGCTGCACGCCGAGCGGCTGATCGCACGCGGCGGCCCGGAGAACCGCGAGCGCGACCCGCTGATCTTCTACGACACCTCCTCCTATGGTGCGCGCGCGGTGGACACGATGGCGCGCGCCGTCGGCGCCGAGCAGCTGCTGTACGGGTCGGACCGCCCCGTGGTCGATCCGGCGAGCGGCGTGCGCGACATGCTCGGCGGCGCACACTCTGGAGCGCATCCCGAAGGACACAAGCAGGCAGGCGAGCAGAGCAGCAGGCTCGACTGGACGTTGCTCGCGCGCACCGCCGAGCGCGCCCTCGCGCGCGAAACGGCGCCGATCGTCGCGCGGCTAGCCAAGCCCAAGCGCGTGCTTGTGATGGAGAAGGTGGCGCAGTGATGCGGGCCGCGAAGACATCCGCCTTCCCCTACGTGCGCCGCCCTTACGGTCGCGACCTCAGCGGCGAGGAGCTGGAGCGCTTCGTGGGCGATCTCGCCGGCTGCCCCGAGCTGTGGATCGACCTCGTCAAACACGACCCCGACCAGCGCGTGTACGAAGAGTTGATCGGCGACGAGCATGTGACAGCCTGGTTGATCTGCTGGATGGAGGAGCAGGACACGGGCTTTCACGATCACGACATCTCATCCGGCGCGGTGGCGGTCGTCAGCGGTCGCGTGCGCGAGGAGCGGCTGACGCTCGACGGCGAGCCGACCGACGCGGTGTACGAGGCCGGCGAAAGCTTCCGCTTCGCGCCAACCGACATCCATCGTGTGCGCCACATCGGCGACACCCCGACCGTGACCCTGCACGCCTACTCCCCACCGCTGCTCAGCATGGGCGCGTATGTGATCCAGGACGACGGTCGCCTCGACCGTCGGGAGGTGCCCTCCAGTGAGGAGCTGCGCCCGCTGCAAGTTGCTGGCGCGCCATCCGCCACGCCGCTCGCCGCGTCGCTCGACACACGCGCTGCGTGACGCCCGGACCCGCACGACGTCACGCCCGCGTGCCTCAACGCACCCCCGTGCCTTTCGCCCGGTGCAACCAGTCTGCACGTCGCCGAACCCACGCACAGGCACTACCCAATCCTGTACGCTGAGTGCAGGAGACGAACCGAGGAGGAGGGGTCCGATGCGAAAGTTGGTTACGAGGTCGATGTTGTGCTGCCTGGCCCTTGTGGGCCTTGCGCTTCCCGCCACCGCCGCGGCGAGGCCGACGGTGAGCGTGAAGGCGAAGATCGTGCCGATCCCCGTCAATCCCGGCTCCCCCAAAAGCCCGACCTATCCGGGCACCGGCAACATTCTTGGCGCCGGCGCCGCACTGGAAGCGGAAATGTCGATCGCCGGCACCGAATACGGCGGCTACCCCTCACCGGTTACGGGCATCGTGGTCGAGCTGCCGGCCGGCACAAAGCTGCATCCCCAGGGCTTCGCGACCTGCCCGCTCGCAACGCTGGAAAGCCACGAAGTGCAGAAGTGCCCGAAGAAGTCGATCGCCGGCTCCAAGGGCGAAGTGCTCGGCGTCGTCAGCTTCGGCGGCACGCGTGTGCAGGAGAAGCTGACCCTGCAGGCGTTCTTCGCGCCGGGCAACAAGCTTGCGTTCTTCGCCGAAGGCACCAGCCCCGCATCGATTGAAATACTGACCACGGCCGGATTTACCACAGCGCCGCCCCCGTTCGGCCCGAAGTTCAGCGCCGAAGTGCCGCTTGTCGTGACCGTGCCAGAAGCTCCCTACGGCTCGGCGCTCTCGATCAGGGGCGTGATCGGCGCGGCGTACAAGCAGGGCAAAAAGCTGATCTCCTACGGCACCGTGCCGAAGACCTGCCCGAAGGGCGGGTTCAAAGGCAAGGTCGAAGTGACCTTCCTCAGCGGCGAAACGGTGACCGACGAACCGACCGTGCCCTGCCCGAAGCGGTAGGGCCAGAGCGAGTAGGGCGGGCACGCACGAGCAGTCGCGCCCGCCCGTAGCGGGCGCGAGCACACAAGCCGACCGAGTCCCGCTCAAACGTCGGGTGAGGTTTCCCGCTCCGGGCTCGATCCGCCCGGAGCGCTTGTATGCTGCCGTGCGTGCGCGGCGTATTTCGATGGTTGAGTGCGACCCTGTTCGTAACCGTTGTGGTGCAGGTGGGACTCGCCGGCTATGGCGCGTTTGACGCGATTCATGCGGCAAACAGTACGTCGGTGTCGAAGAAAACGATCGAAAGTGGCTTCAATGCCCACGCCGTGGTGGGCACCCTGATCGTGCTGCTGATGCTGATAGTGCTGATGGTCGCCGCGGTCGGCCAGCTCGGCCCCACGGCGATCCGGCGCTCGGCGGAGATCTTCGCGCTGGGCATCGTGCAGATGGTGCTCGGCATTGTCTCCACCGAAGCACCGGCGCTTGGCTTCCTGCACACGGTCAACGCGCTGGCGATAACAGGCGCTACGGGCTTGCTCGCGCACCGGACGTGGACCGCGCAGCGCGGGGCCGATGGGGTTGCCGCGACTGTTGGTTGAGCGCTGACTGACCCTGAACGGGTCTTTGTACGATCCGGCTCAGGAGCCGCCGCTGGTGAGGATCACCTTTACGATCTGGTGCCCGACATCTGAGTAGTAGTTGGTGTTGTCGTTGTTGCGCAGCCAGACCGTGCCGGTGGTCGGGGGCGCAAAATTGACCAGTGTGTCGCCAACCGCGACAAACCCGGGATTGGTGATTCCGCCGGGCCCTCCGGGTTGTGCTGAGGCATTCACTGAGACTTCGGGGGCGTTGACCGGGGTGTTGCCGATGAAGCCGATCAGCGAATCGACCTGGGCGTTGGCATCCACGCGATAAGCACCGGGATAGACGGGCAATCCGTTTGCGTCGGAGTAGGGGAAATACTTGGGATTGCCGCTCCACTTGCCGTCGCTGCGCGTGTCCGCCCACAGGTGTTGCCCAGCGGCGACCGACAGGCCAGTGTCAACCCACGGAGCGTCGGCCGCGACGGTGACGATCTTCTGGGCGAGCACCGTCTGTCCAGCGGCGCTTATCGCGGTTGCAATCGCCGGATCCCTCCAAGCGGCTTGCGCTTTGGGCGTTGTTTTGTGCAGCTCGCCATCGAGCCCAGGCGAGAGCTTTGAAGGCGTGACCGCCCCAGCGCGGATCTGCCTGGTGCCGACGCTATTGGCAGGGAGTTGAGTCGCCGCATACGAGGTTCCGCCGAGCGCTACAAACAGTGCGATCATGGCCAGGTGGTGGCGTCTGAGGTAGTCGAGCATGCGTAGAAGCGTAGCCGACGCATCGTGAGACTCGACGCAGGGGCCTCGAACCCCGGACTGGGTTAGCCGCGACTCCGTCAGCGTGAACGGCCGGCAGGCTCAGTCGCCCTCCCCGCGTAGCCAGTCGAGGAGCGCGGGGCGAGAGAGCCGCCAGTCGCTACCGATCTTGCGAGCAGTACTTCTGATCGGGCGGACACCGAGCCCGGCATCGAGTGGCTGTTGATCGAGTGTCACCAACAGCGCGTCTCGGCGACCAGCGGCCGCGCGGTACGGCTTCAGGATGACCGCTCTCGTCTCGCAGTTGGGGGATCTGAGGCGTGTTTTCGCTCCACGTGGGCGACCGGAGCGCGGTCAAGCGTCGATCCGGAAGAGTCCCGTGAATCGCTCAAGCATTTTCAGGTTGCCCTGCAGGATGGTAACCACGTCTTGCTCCACTGCCTGGGCAGGGGTCAGCGTGCCCGCGATCAGGTGGCGGATGCCGGGGCCGGTGGCGAATCGCAGTTCGGGCTCACTGCTGGGCAGCGAGCCTCCCACCGGCGGTGTCGGGGGAGCGATCTGGACCACCTTCAGCTCGCCGTCGCTGACCTGGGCACGCAACTCGACGGCCCCTACCTGGATCTGGAAATCCAGTGACACTGAAGCGATTTCTGGTTTGAAGGCGGTTCGCAGAGCCATTGTCAGCGAGTCGGCGGTGATGACGTCGTCATCCTTGGGTTCGCCCATCGAGCGGAATCCCCACCGGCCGAGTGCCAGCACAATCGGCTCGAGTTCACGCCCGTATTCGGTGAGCTCATAGACGAGTCCGCAGCGTGCCAGTGGGACACGGCGGATCACCCCGCTCTCCTGTAGCTCCTTCAGGCGTGCGGAGAGGATGTTCGTCGGAATCTTGGGCAGGCCATGCTTCAGGTCGGTGTAACGACGCGGACCGACGAGTAGGTCACGGATGATGAGCAGTGCCCAGCGTTCCGTGACCAGCTCGACGGCAGTGGTGACCCCGCAGTACTGCCCGTAGCTGCGGGCGGCCACTCAGTTCTGAGCCTGCTCGGCCAGATATGCCTCCGGGCCTTGTTCTGCTGCCTGCGGCTCCATGTACATAAAGGACAGGACGTTGCCGTCCGGGTCTTCCAGGTCACGGCAGTACATGAAACCGACGTCCTGGGCCGGTCCGTGCTCGGAACCACCAGCAGCCAGACCCGCCTCGATCACCGTGTCGACTTCCTCCCTGGAATCGCGCGTGAACGCACTCTGGACCTGTGCAGTGGTTGCCGGGTCGGCCACCTGCTTATCGGTGAAGGTGGCGAAGAACTCGCGCTTCAGCATCATGAAGTAGATGTTCTCCTCCCACGCCAGGCAGACGGCGTTCTCGTCGGTGAAGAGCGGATTGATGGTCGCGCCGAGTGTGGTGTAGAAGGCCTTGCTGCGATCGAGGTCGGCGGTCGGGTAGCTCACGAAGATGTTTGTAGACATGAGGGTGCTCCCTTGGTGATTTGATCCGGTGGCTCGATACTTGCAAAAAACAAGTGTGCTTGTCGATAGCAAGTAGGCTCGTTCTTGGATCCGCCCCCCGTGGCAATGGGCGTTTGGTGCCGGTATCGGCACCAAACGGTCCAGGGCACGGACGATCTGCACAGCTATCCAGTCAAGACGGTCTACAGACCAATGTCTGATGAGGCGAGTACGGACGCGTTGCGGACGAGCCTGGAACGCCCTGTCGAACGCGGTCGAGAAACGATCGTGGAGTGCTGGCCCTGACCAACCCCCGTCGTGAACCTTGATTCCAAGTGGGGTATGCGGGTAGTCATGGGTTTGGGTGTCCTTGTGATCCTGCTCGCGCTCGCCGGCGTCGTCTATGGCGCTGTTGAACTCGCCTGCTTCCTGTAAGCGGCGCTCCAAAACCTAAGGAGGATTCATGCGTAAGCTGATCCTGATACTCGCTGCTGCCCTGATCGTGGCTGTCCCCGCATATGCGCAACGTGGCCATGAGCGTCCGTCGAGGCCGGTCCCGGTGAAGACGTCGCCTCCACCCGTAACGCCTCCTGTGCCTCCACCGGTAGTCTCGTCATCGCCCTTGCTGCTGGTCCCCGCCTATTTCGAACCGGATGAAGGCTGGGCTGGAATGTGCGGGGAGATGCCTGTTGGTTCGACTGCGATCGTGAACCCCGACAACGGTCCCACTGCAGTCAAGCTGGCGGCCTATGCGGAAGCGATCACATCATGCCAAGCACAAGGCCAGAGGATCATCGGCTACGTCTATACCGAATACGGCGAGCGGAGCTTGAGCACGGTCGAGGCGCAGATCAGTGATTACTACGCGTGGTACCCGTCGATCAACGGGGTCTTCCTCGACGAAATGGCCGACACACCAGACACGGCCTATTACGCCGCGCTAGAGAGCTTCATCCACGCGAAGGGCGGCACCGTCGTAGGGAACCCTGGCGACACAGCGTCAACGGACTGGCAGTTGGGTGTCGTGGATCAGGTCGTCGCGTTCGAGGGTACTGCCGCATCGTTCGCTCACTACACGCCCGCACCGTGGATGCTCGCCGCGACCCCGTCGCAGATCGCGATCATCGTCTACTCCGCCAGTTCCAGCACAGCATGCTCGACCGCTGCAGTGGACAATGCTGGGTCGGTCTATTTCACGAACCTTGGGGAACCGAACCCGTATGGGGCGCTCCCCTCGTTCTGGACGAGCCTGACATCGGCCTGTTGAGCTAGCCCGCTCTCTCTAGAGCGGAAGGCGCCCGCTTCCCCAGGGGCGTAGATGGGCCTCGGCACTGCGCCGTGGCGACCCGAGAAAGGAGGCATATGCCATCCGCTCTCTCATCCTCACTATGGCGACGCTGGCTGCGCTGGCACTCGCCGCTCCTGCCGGGGCTCACGCCCCCGGCGCCAGCCATGTAGACATCGCATCGTGGTTTGAAGACCGTGGGCTAGTCGCGTGCATAGCGAACGACGTCTACGGGTTCGCTCACTTGCCCGGCGCAGGATGGCCTTGTGGTGCCCGCGTCTTGTTCTGTTATGGGTGGCCTCAAGAACGCTGCATGGTCGGGAAGCTCGAGGATCGCGGATCGTATGTGCCTGGACGCGCGATGGCGAATCGTTGCAGAGTCGAGTTCGCCCTAGTTGGCCGCGCTTGTCCGGGCGGCCTTCCATAGGACACCACCTGTTCAGGAGGCAGTTTTGGCGCTATACCTCAAAAAGGGGGCGCCTCCTGGGGGCGCACTGTGTGAAGCCGACGCGGGGACTCGAACCCCGGACCCCTTCATTACGAGTGGGTCTATCGGATCGCAATTTGGCTTAGTTGAGCCAGATTGGGTTGGTCGAGCGGCGGTTGTTTAGCCTTAGATTTGCCGACTTTGGGACACGTTTCGGGACACGTTTCGGGACACGTTTTCGTGACCGGTAGGAACTCGCCAGCGGCGTCCGCGCTCTCATCGGCAGTTCAACGAGTACATGCCAGGTCATCTGGGCAGGCTAGATTCATCCGATAGACTCGAATCATGCCAAATGCAAATCAACAACAGGAAGCTCTCGACAGGCTCTACTCGGATCACGCCGCATCGGATGTCCTTGAGGATTGCCAAATACTCGTAGCCACAGTGATTGGGCAAGCTCTCGTAGATATCGGCAAGCGTCTTGACTCGATCGACGACCGCCTGGCGTCCATCCGCGAAGAGTTGCCTCGCTGACGATTTACGCACTACTTGACGAGGCGGTCTCTATACCTACCTTCGTTGATAGCGCTTACGGCCTCGGTCCGGTTGTGGGATAGGTCGGCTGCA
>DATNKN010000443.1:0-4177 GCA_035603375.1 Solirubrobacteraceae bacterium | reverse complement strand
CGGCTCGTGATAGTCGAGACGCTCGGCGCGGGCCACAACGCACTCGAGCACCGCCGCCGCGGCATCGCCCAAATACTCACAATCGTTGACCAAGGCCGCAACGAGAGCAAGAACGGCGCGAGTGCACCACCACTCACAGCCGAGGGCGTCGTAGGCGGCGTCCTGTCCGTACTGCACGCACGGCTAACCGAACCCGATCCCGGCAACCTGATCGAACTCGTCAACCCCCTTACGAGCATGATCGTCTTGCCCTACCAAGGAGCAGCCGCAGCACGCAAGGAGATCGAACGGCCAACCCCAAAACCGCAAGCAAAGCGCCCAACAACCCGCCGAGACCCGCTCCAGGATCTCGACATGCGCCTCACCTACCGCACCGTACGCGTACTCCTAGCCGTCGCAGCACACCCCGGCTCCTCAAACCGCACAGTCGCAAACGGCGCCGGCATAGCCGACCAAGGCCAAATCTCAAAGCTACTCAACCGCCTACACGGTCTCGGCCTGATCGACAACGCCGGCGGCACACCAGCCCGCGGAGAGCCCAACGCCTGGACACTCACCACCAAAGGCTGGGAAGTACACACAGCAATCACCGCACAAACGTCAAGTGCGTGAGAGTACGTAGACGGTCGGCGACGTCATCGGCCTTCGAGCCGCTCGCGGGACTCAGGCGACTCCTCCTCGTCGTCGTCTGACGGGCTCATGGGGGCCACGGTGCGCAGTCCCACCAGGCGCGCCGCGGCGCTCTGGCGCTCGTCGTAGCTGACGAACGCGTCGAATGGAGCGACATCGCACGCGGCACTCACGTGAATCGCGTCGAGCGCACGCAGCGCCGGCTCGTCGAGCGCGCCGGCCGCGATCAACACTGCACGTTCGAGCGGCAGCAATGCCACCGCGTCAAGTATTTCACCTGCCTTCTCCAGGAGCGCCTCGAGCGGCAGGTCCGGATCGTGCGCGACGGCACGACGGATGGCACGCGGGATCTCGGTGAGGACAAGTTCGCTCGATAGGAGGTCGGCGTCCCCTACGAACGCACGCAGCGCGTCACTCTCAGTCTCGTCCCGTATGAGCTTTACGAGAGCAGAGGCGTCGGCGTAGAACAGCGCCACCTCAGCTATCGCCGCGAACTTCGTCAAGCGCGCGGCCGAGCGCTTGTGGATCGCCCGAGAGTCGCAACGGCTCAGGCAATCCGCGACGGATGGGTCGCGATACACGACCCTCGGCGATCAGCCTGTCGAGCGCGGCACCAGTGCTGGCGGGTGGGCCAAGCTCGGCAACCGGACGGTTGCGATCAGTCACAACCAATCGCTCACCGCGCTCCACCCGACGCAGATAGCGACTCAGGTTCTGACGCAGCTCGCCAACACCAACCGTAACGCTCATGTACATGAGAGTAGCATCGACCTCGGCCTCTCGCAATGGCTGCAGCTGGCTACCCTTCATGGAACCATGAAGCGCTACCACCTCACAACCTTCGGCTGCCAGATGAACGAGCACGACTCCGAGCGGATGAAGGGGATGCTCGAGTCGCTCGGCTACAGCGAGGCGCCCGAGCGAGCGGAGGCCGACCTGATCTTGTTCAACACGTGCTCGATCCGCGAGACGGCGGACAGCCGCTTCGTCGCGCACCTGGGGGAGGCCAAGCGCTTGAAGCGCGAACAACCCGAGCGGGTCGTCGGTGTCGGCGGCTGTTGGGCGCAGTCGGTCAAGGAGGAGGTGTTCGAGCGCTTCCCGTTCGTGGACGTGGCGTTCGGACCCGGCCAGACGCACAAGCTCGCCGAGTTCTTGACGAGCGACTCGCTCACGGCGCAGGGCTACTTCGAGTTCGAGGGCTTCACCGGACACCTGCCAGCCAAGCGCGCGCGGCCGTTCCAGGGCTGGCTGCAGATCAGCGTCGGCTGCAACTGTCGCTGCTCCTACTGCATCGTGCCGAGCACGCGTGGGCGCGAGGTGTCGCGCCCACGCGATGAGCTTGTTGCCGAGGTGCAGAGCATGGCGGACGACGGCGTGCGCGAGGTGACATTGCTGGGGCAGAACGTCAACTCCTACGGGCGCGACCTGCGAGTCGAGGGCAAATCGGAGACGTTCGCCAACCTGCTGCGCCAGCTCGATGCGATCGACGGCATCGACCGCATCCGCTACACGAGCCCGCACCCCAAGGACATGCGCGAGGACGTAATCCGCGCGCACGCCGAGCTTGCGAGCGTGTGCGAGCACATCCACCTGCCCTTGCAATCTGGGTCGAGCCGCATCCTCAAGGCGATGCGGCGCACGTATGACCGCGAGCGCTATCTGGACCGTGTGGCGCTGATCCGCGAGCACGTGCCCGACGCGGCGATCACGACCGATATCATCGTCGGCTTCCCCGGGGAGAGCGAGGAGGATTTCGAGCAGACGCTGCAGGTAACCGAGCAGGTCGGCTACGACAGCGCGTTTACGTTCATCTTCTCCCCGCGCCGTGGCACCGAGGCCGCCGAGATCACCGAGAACCTCGTGCCGCACCCCGTCAAGGTGGAGCGGATGGAACGGCTCCTGGAGGTCGTGCAGCGTCACGCCCTTGAGCGCGCCCAGCGCTTCGTGGGCCGCACGCTCGAGGTACTGGTCGAAGGCCCTTCGCGCACCGATCCCGAGCGCATGCGCGGGCGTACGCGCCACAATAAGGTCGTCAACTTCGCGGGCCTTGCCGCCCCCGGCGAGCTGACGCACGTGCAGATCGCCAAGGCCACGAGCCAGACGCTCTCCGGCGAGGAGAGCCTCGTGGCTCGCGCGGCTCAGGCATAGACGACCCCGTCGGACTGCCACCCAAGTCCGCGCCTGATGGCGAGGACTCGCGTATCGACCGGATGGAGGACTCGCGCTCGCCGAGGCGAACATACGTTCTCATAGTTCCGTCCGAAGCGACCCATACATTCTCAGCACCAACTTTTCGACAGGAGGACAAGACGATGCCCGTAACCGATGAGGAGAAGGCCGCAAAGGCGCGTGACGCGGCCCTGCAGGGGGCGCTCGGGCAGATCGAGCGCGAGTTCGGCAAGGGCTCTGTCATGCGCATGGGCGACGAGGGCGCCCAGGTGCGTGTGGATGCGATCCCCACAGGCGCGCTGTCGCTGGATCTGGCGCTTGGAATCGGAGGCGTGCCCAAGGGGCGCATCGTGGAGGTGTTCGGCCCGGAGTCCTCCGGTAAGACGACGCTGATCTACCACGTGCTTGCCGAAGCCCAGAGGCTCGGGGGAGTGTGCGCATTCATCGACGCCGAGCACGCGATGGACCCGCTGTATGCCAAGGAGATCGGCGTCGACATCGATGAGCTGCTCGTCTCCCAGCCCGACTACGGCGAGCAGGCGCTTGAGATCGCCGACATGCTCGTGCGCTCGGGCGCCGTGGACGTGATTGCGATCGACTCGGTTGCCGCGCTGACCCCGCGCGTGGAGCTGGAGGGCCAGATGGGCGACCAGACCGTCGGCGCGCAAGCCCGCATGATGAGCCAGGCAATGCGCAAGATCGCCGGCAACCTGAACCGCACCGGCACGCTCTGCATCCTCACCAACCAGATCCGCGAAAAGGTGGGCGTCATGTTCGGCTCGCCGGAGACACAGCCGGGCGGGCGCGCGCTGAAGTTCTATGCCTCCCAGCGACTTGACATCCGTCGCATCGAGACGCTCAAGGATGGCACCGAGGCGGTGGGCAACCGCGTGCGCGTGAAGGTCGTCAAGAACAAGCTCGCCGCGCCCTTCCGCCAGGCCGAGTTCGACATCGAGTTCGGCAAGGGCATCTCGACCTCCGGCTGCCTCGTGGACCTCGGGATCGAGCACGGCATCGTCACGAAGTCCGGCTCGTTCTTCTCCTACAGCAACGAGCGCCTCGGCCAGGGCCGCGGCAACGCCAAGGCATACCTCGATCAGAACCCAGCCATCGCGGGCGAGATCGAGCGCAAGGTGTACGCCGCACTCGGGATCGGAGCCGACAAGGTCAGGCCGATCCAGGGCACCGAGACGCCGCTGGCGGTAGCCCCGGAGCCAGTGGAGAGCGAGACGCAAGCGGCTTAGGACTTAGCAAGTAAGCAACCTGACAGCGAATAACGCCGTCAGGCGGAACGCCTCCCGGGCGGTTGGTACCCCGCCCGGGAGGCTCTATCGCTGTGCCCTCACGGGCCTCGCTGCGACTACTGGCTGGTCGCTCC
>DATNKN010000435.1:0-3762 GCA_035603375.1 Solirubrobacteraceae bacterium | reverse complement strand
CGGGTACGCGTCCGGCCGGCGCCGCCTGGCCCCCCGCCGCCATGGGGTGCCTACAGGCGCTCGACCAGCATCGCCATTCCCATGCCACCGGCGACGCACATGGACTCGATGCCGTAGGTCCCGTCGCGCGTCTCCAGGCCGTTGAGCATCCGGTTCTCGACGATGTGACACACCAGGTGGGCGTACTCGGAAGGGGTGCCGAGTCGCCGCGGGAAGGGCACGCCCGCGCCCAGCTTCTCGCGCGCCTCCTGGGGTAGCGCCGCGAGCAATGGCGTGTCGAACAGGCCCGGGGCGATCGTGTTCACGCGGATGCCCTGGCCTGAGAGGTCGCGCGCGGCCGGCAGCGTCATGCCGACGATGCCGCCCTTGGAGGCCGAGTAGGCGATCTGGCCGATCTGCCCGTCGAAGGCGGCGACCGAGGCAGTGTTGACGCACACGCCGCGTTCGCCGTCCTGCAGTGGCTCGGCCGCGATCATCGCGGTGGCGGCGAGCCGCAGCACGTTGAAGGTGCCGATCAGGTTGATCTGGATCGTCGTCTCAAACGGCAGCAGCGGGTGCGGCCCGCGCGAGCCGGCGACCTTTTGCGCCCAGCCGATCCCGGCGCAGCACACGGCGATCCGCAGCCCGCCCGTCTCCGCCGCCGCCTGCTCGACGGCCGCCTGCACCTGGTTCTCCTCGCGCACGTCGCACGCGACGAACTCGACCCCCAGCTCGGAGGCGAGCGCTGTGCCCTTCTCGGCGTTGAGGTCGGCAACCGTTACGGTCGCGCCCTGCTCGTGCAGGCGTCGGGCGGTGGCCTCGCCGAGGCCCGACGCGCCGCCGACGACAAGCGCTGAGCTGCCCTGGATCTCCATGGTGGGGGAGCTTAGCGGTGCGGGCGCGGCGATTGGGCGCCGATTATTTTGGATTTGCTGTTCGTTCCCGTGGTAACAGCGAGGCTGTGGCGCTTCGCGAGGGTCGCGACAGCGTGAGGGCGAACAGCTCCTGCGGGTCGGTCAGCCAGCTCACGATCTCAAGGCCGGCGGCGTCGAGGTCCTGCTCGACGCGCTCGCGGGTGAACTTGGCGCTGATCTCTGTGCGCACTTCCTCGCCCTGCTCGAAGTGCACCGAGAGGCCGAGGTCGCGCACCGTGGTGGTGTGCTCGCGGCGCGCGCGCAAGCGCATCTCGATCCACTCGTGCTCGCGGTTGAACAGCGCGACGTGGTCGAAGTCCTGCGGGTCGAAGTCGGCGCGCAGCTCGCGGTTGAGCACGGCGAGCAGGTTGCGGTTGAATTCGGCCGTGACGCCCTCCGCGTCGTCGTAGGCGCGGGTCAGCACCCCCGGGTCCTTGACGAGGTCGGTGCCCACCAGGAGATGGTCATCCGGGCCGAGCAGCCGCGAAATCTCGCGCAGGAAGCGTCGGCGGCTGCCCGGCGGGAAATTGCCGATCGTGCCGCCGAGGAACACCACCAGGCGCGGGCCGAGCGGCTCGGGCACGCGGTCGAGATGGCGTTCGAAGTCGCCGATCACCCCGTGCACGCGCAACCCCGGGTACTCGCTGGTCAGCTCGCGCGCACAGTCGCGCACCATGCTCTCGGTCACGTCCACCGGGATATACAGGCGCAGCGTGCCGGCGCTGTGCAGCGCGTCGAGCAGCACCCGCGTCTTCGCGGCCGTGCCCGAGCCAAGCTCGACCAGCTCGGCGGCGGCGGTGGCGCTCGCGATCTGGGCGGCGGTGGATTGCAGGATCGAGCGCTCGGTGCGCGTCGGGTAGTACTCGGGCAGCTCGCAAATGCGGTCGAACAGCTCGGCTCCGCGCGCGTCGTAGAAGTGCTTGGGCGGCAGCTCCTTGAACGGACGCGTCAGCCCGTCGAGCACGTCGTCGGCCAGGGAGCGTTCCTGGCCCTCGTGCAGGTAGGAGTCGATCGTCACCGAGCCGGCACCGAGGGTCTCGCTCTGTGGGTTGGTGATCGGCTCCACTACGCCACCCTAGCGAGATGCGATCGAGGCGGATCGGGCACCGGGTGCGTACGGTCGAGCATCATGCCGCATCCCGAGCGAGTCGCAGGCCGGCGAAGATCTGGCTTCGGATCGGCAGGTCCCAGTTGCGGAAGGTGGTGCTCGCCACGTGCGGGTCGGTTGCCCACGAGCTGCCGCGCAGCACGCGGTAGTCCTCGCCGAAGAACACTTCGGAGTACTCCCTGTAGGGGTGCGCCGCAAACCCCGGGTACCCCTCGAAGCAGCTGCTCGTCCACTCCCACACCTGGCCCACGCCCGCGAGCAGCCCGGCCTTCGCCGCCTTCTCCCACTCGGCCTCGCTCGGCAGTCGCGCACCCGCGGCCCTGGCCAGCGCGTCTGCCTCGAACCAGTTCACATGACAGGCGGTCGCGTCGGGATGCCCCTCTCGCACGCCCGCGCCCAGGCGCTCCCAGGTCGCGTTGGTCACCGGGAGGCGAGCGATTTGAAAGGCGGGCAGCTCGATGGTGTGGCGCGGGCGCTCGTTGTCGTAGGCGAACCCGCTCGGGCCGGCACCCATCTCAAACGGGCCTGCGGGCACGTCTATCCACTCGCTTGCGTCCTGCGGGGTGTCCGCCTGCTTGCCGTGTGCCCTCTGGGTATGCCCATCAGGATCTGCGCCCATTGGGGGGCGCTCCCCGCCACGGGCGACGCCCGCGAGGGGCGCCAGGCGCGGCTCTCCGGGTGGCAACAGCCCCGCCAGCGCCATCGTCTGGCGCATCGTCTCTGTGTGTTGCAGCTCGTGGCGCAGCACCAGCTCGTAGATCGTGCCGTCGCCCACACCGCGCCGCGCGAGCGCCTGCGCCGTGTGTGAGCGCACCTCGCTGAGGTATTCGCGCGCCCGCGGCGGGTCTAGCAGCTCGATCTCGCCCCGCACCGAGCGTGGCGTCTCAAACGCGTCGTACAGCTCCGCGAGGTCGGGTCTGAGCAGCGGCAACCCGCCATGGCGGTGGGCCAGCCACAGGTCCTCGTAGGCGGCGATGTGCGCGAGATCCCACACGAGCGGGCTCATGATCGGTGAGAGCACGCTGCTGAGCTGCTCGTCGCTGAGTCGGCCCACCAGCGCGAGCGTTCGCTCTCTGGCGGTGTCGAGCGCCGCCAGCGCCTCCTCCCAGTCGGCGGGGAGGGGGTGTGGGGGAGCGATGGGGTCGCGGTTCGCGATCGTGGCCATAGCTACGCCAGAGAACTCTAGAAGGTTGCGCCGCGAACGTCCCTGGCGCACTGCTCGCGGCGTCGGCTGGCGCCGGGAGCGTCCGAGCGCAATCTTGTTGGCCGCTGTCTTCAGATGCGTGGGGCGGGCGTGCCGGAGCGCTCAGAGCGCCATCGTCTCGGCCGCACTCAGCGCGGGCCCATATGTGGGGTCGCGCAGCAGCGCTTGGCGAATCCCCTCGCCGAGGATGCCGCCCTCGCCGCGCGAGGCGCCGAGGATCGTCCATTCGCGTTCGCGCCCATCCTCGTCGCGGCTGCGCGCGCGCAGGCCGCCCTCTCCTCGGCGCAGTCCCAGGCGTCGGCCCGAGACGGTCGAGATGGCGACGCTCTGAAGGCCCCTCACCTCCAGTTCCGCGGCCTGCTCCATGCGAATCGAGATCGCCTGCTCGCCGGCCATGGCGGTCCCGCAGAGCGCACGGCCGCTGCGGCGTAGCGGGCGCATCTCCCAACCCAGTCGCGAGGAGAGCCAGCCCACCAGCAGCAGCGCCGCGGCCGTGGACTCGCGATGGTGGCGCACCGCGATCGAGTCGATCCGCTGCAGCTCGGCGCGCATCGCGG
>DATNKN010000411.1:0-2535 GCA_035603375.1 Solirubrobacteraceae bacterium | reverse complement strand
GGGCCGTTGTCTCGTGTGATCGCACGCATCGCCAGATAGAAGTCGATGCGGGTGTAGCGCATCACACATAGCCACACGCAGTCGAGGGCGCCCCGCGGGGCGCCCTCGCTCGTTGGCGAGCTGACGCCCTCACCCGCGACGTCCCCTGCGCGCAAGCACCGACGCTGCATCTGGCGTTACGCTGAAAAGATGGCCCGCACATTTGGTTTCCTGCTCACCACCGAGCCGCCCTCCCGGCGAGTGGGGCTACTCGTGGCCGGCGGACTGGTCGCGCTCTGCACGCTTCTGATCTACCCGCTCAAGCAGATCGCGCCGGTCGTGTCGCTTGGCGTCGTGTACATGCTCGCGGTCGTGATCGTGTCGGTGACCTGGGGGATCTGGCTGGGTTTCGCCACTTCCTTTTTGAGCGCGCTCGCGTTCAACTACTTCCACCTGCCGCCGGTCGGACGCCTGACGATCTCAAACGGCGATAACTGGGTGGCGCTGATCGCGTTCCTCGTAGTGTCGGTGCTCGCAAGCTCGGTGGCCGAGGTCACGCGAGCACGGGCACGCGAGGCGGCCGAGCGCCGTCGCGAGGCTGACCTGGCCGCGGAGATGGCGCGCCTCTTGCTCGGCGGCAGGCGGCTGTCAGAGGACCTACCGACGGCCGCTGCGCGTCTCTCCCAGGTGCTGGAACTGCCCTCCGCCGCGATCGAGCTGGAGGCGGTCGAGGGCGACGAGCGGCGGGTGGCGTTCCCGCTGCGTGAGGGGCCGCGCCGGCTCGGCACGCTGCTTGTGCCCGCCGACACCTCCGAGGCCACCTTGCGCCGTTTGCAGGAGCGGGTGGTGCCGGCGCTTGAGTCGCTGTTGAATGCGGCACTCGAGCGCGATTCGTTGCTTGCCGACGTAGTCGAGACCGCGGCCCTGCGCCGCGCCGACGTGGTCAAGACCGCACTCCTACGCGCCGTCTCCCACGATCTGCGCTCGCCGCTCACCGCGATCGCGGCCGCCGGGGAGGCGGTCGGTTCGCCCTCGCTCTCTGAGGAGGAGCGTCGCGAGATGGCCGTGATCATCCAGGGCGAGACACGCAGGCTTTCGCGCTTGGTAGACAACCTGCTCGACCTGTCTCGCCTGGAAGCCGGCGCCGCCGAGCCCCACACCGCGTTGACTTCGCTCGAGGACGTAATACGTGCGGCGCTCGCCGAGCTGGCCCCGGAGCCAGAGGACTTCAGCCTTTCGATCGATCGCGATCTACCGCTCGTCAAGATCGATCCGGTACAGCTGGAGCGTGCCTTCGCAAACGTGCTCGAGAACGCGCGTCGCCACTCCGGCGGACATCCAGTTTCGGTAAGGGCGCGCGCCGTGCGCAGTCTTGGCGAGGCGCCCGCCGGCGGATGGGCCGGCGACCGCTTGGTGGTGCGTATGGTCGACCGCGGCCCCGGTATCCCACCGGCGCAGCTGGAGCGTGTGTTCGAGCCCTTCTACCGCGCCGGCACGGCCCAGGGCGGACACCGCGGTTCGGGCCTTGGACTCGCGATCGCGCGCGGCTTCACCGAGTCAAATGGCGGACGCCTGCACGTTGAGTCGCTGCCAGGTCAGGGTGCCACGTTCGTGTTCGAACTACCGCTGTCCGCGCCGCCCGCGAGCGAGCTGGATGGCGCGAGCGAGTCCGGGGCTGGAAGCGATCCCTCCACGGACCCGGCGCGCGTCTCGTGACTTGTCAGCTCACGCCAAGCGCTCGCGCCCGCGGCGCTCGATGATGGCAGCCGCGTCTCCCGGTGCCGCTGCGCAGCGAATTCTCGTCGTGGACGACGAGCCACAGATCCTGCGCGCGCTGCGCGTGGTCTTGCGCGACGCGGGCTTCGAGGTCGTCCCGGCCGAAACCGCCGCCGAGGCACTCGACCGTGCGGCGGTGCGCCCGCCGCACGCGGCGATCGTGGACCTGATGCTGCCCGACATGGACGGCGTCGAGCTGACGCGCCTGCTGCGCGAGTGGAGCGAGATGCCGATCCTCGTGCTCTCGGCGGTCGGCGAGGAGGAGCAGAAGGTGCGCGCACTGCAGGCCGGCGCCGATGACTACATCACCAAGCCGTTCGGCTCACGCGAGCTGGTGGCGCGCCTGCAGGCGGCGCTCAGGCGCGGCGGGCGCTCGGAGGCGGAGGAGCCCCGTATCGTCGTCGGCGATCTCGAGATCGATCTGGCGGCGCGCGCGGTACGTCTTAGTGGCTCAGACGTTCACCTCACGCCGATCGAGTTCGACCTGCTGCGCGTGCTCGCACGCAATCGCGGACGGCTGATGACCCATCGCAAGCTGCTCGCCGAGGTGTGGGGCCCGGAGTACGTGGACGACATCCAGCCGCTGCGCACGCACATCGCGCGGCTGCGCTCGAAGATCGAGCCCGAGGGGAGCGAGGGGCCACGCTACATCGTGACCGACCCGGGGGTGGGGTACCGGTTCTCGGAGTGACGGTGGACCGTCACGAAATCGTTATACGCCGGGCTTGATTCGTTACGCCGCCGTGACGTGCTGGCGCCAATAGTGTCCCCATGGACGCA
>DATNKN010000394.1:0-16188 GCA_035603375.1 Solirubrobacteraceae bacterium | reverse complement strand
ATCCGCTGGCGACTCCGCCAGTGATTGGCGATGGACGCGAGGCGATGGTGACGTTCACACCGAACTGTGCCACCAAACAGCAAGCAGCGTCGCCGTATAACTCGAAAGCGCTCGAGCGCATTCGCTTGCTCCGGGGCACCTTGGGTCACATGCCGAACGCAAGCACTTCGCTGAGCGCTATCGCGGAACCCGCACACACCACGATTGCCGCAAACCGAGACGGCCGGCTCGCCGTGGCGTGGCTGGCGCCGCACGGGCGTGTTGGCATCGGCACGGAAGCGACCAACCAGCTGTATGTGTCGATCGGACACACATGGGGACCTATGAGTACCACCCAGATCGTCGCCGGCGATAGTTACGCCACGCGAGTTCGGCTGGTCTGGGCGAGTAGCGACGAACTGCTGGTTGTGTATTCCGTGAACAAACGAGTGGTTGTCCAGGCCTGGAAGGCGGGTCACGGGTTTGGGCGGCCACAGACGCTCGGATCCTGCGACTTCACTTCTTGGGGGCCTGACCTGACTGTTGCTGTAGGGCCGGGGGGTCGCGCCGCGATTGCGTGGGGGACTCAGGCAGACACCATTGAACCGCAATCCCCTTGGAGGGTGTATGGCATCGTGAGGACTGGGGCAAACGCTCGCTTTGAGTCTTCACATCTGCTCGATCCGGGGCAGGCTCAGAATCGCGTACCGGGTATGTACGACGGCGGACCGAACGACGTGACGGCGGGAATCGGCACCGACGGATTCACCATGTTCGCGTGGTCGTCGGCCGAACTCGCTCCGGGGCGTGGGGATCCGGTTCATGCAGCCGTGGTTGATCCGGACGGACATTTCAACTCCGTGCAGGAACTCGCGCCGGTAAGTACCGACGTGACCCTGACGGAAATGCCCGGTGGGGGCACCCTGCTGCAATGGAAGGCCAGCCGTGAACTCCGGCAAGCGAGCCGCGCCCCCGACGGCCAGAGCTTCGGTCCGGCCGGTGCAGGGACCGCCAGCGCCGGGCTGATCGACGGCGCTGAGCTAATCGACTCGGCTACTGGCGGATAGCGCGGCTGCCGTGGGATTGCGTCGTGCCCTCAGCACAAGGACACGACTAGATTGGATGGGTGTTCCGGCAGCGTTCCAACCGCCGATCGCCGGACTGGCACTGGGCGTATATCTTCTGACGATCAAGCTCTACTACCGAGTTCGCGCAGTGCATGGACGTTTGAGTTCGTCAACGATCACTCGCACGATCACCACAAAATTCAGTGTTTACTGATTACTGGAGCGAGTAGTTGTCGAGGAGCCGAGCAGCTGGCGGAACATTTGTAGGCGATCATCTGACGCTCCCAACGTTATTATTGGCGCTCAGCCAAGTTCCACACGCCTGTGCTATTAGTGACGCTGCCGACGCCCGTGCACACCGAACTGCGTGACACACTCGCCAGCTGGTTGCTGCTCGCGCCGAATTCGTTTGGAGTCGTCTGTCGTGTCCATGTAGTACCGTTCCAATACTCCGCCACGGTAGTCACTTCACCAGTGATTTTGGTTTGGTGACCTACGGCTGTACAAGATGTCGCTGAGGTGCACGACACTCCAGACAGTTGCATACCGCTGCTAGCTTCAATCCCACTCCGCATCGTCCACGTGCTCCCATTCCAGCTCTCGCCATACGCGTAACTTATACCTTCGTAGATCTCATATGCAGTGGCGAAGCAAATGTTGTGGATGTGCATGACACAGCCGTCAGCCTGTTGCTAGGTATACCCGTGTTCGGTGTTGATTCGGTCCCCCAGGCAGTCGTGGTAAATACATGATCGACGCCATAGATCGTCCCCCCGCTGCTTGTCGCGACAATCCGGTAGTGATCCAGCGTGGCGGGTCGCAAGCTAGAAATCACCGCGCTCTCCGAGAGAGTGCCTTCACCTGAGCCGGCACTAGCACCACGGTCGGAATCGAAGTACCGTACGACGTGGTCGTCCTATATTCGAAGTGGTAGGTAGTCGCGACGCCGAAGGGATCGACTGAGTCATTCAAGGTTGCCGTCGTGGCGTTTAGGGCGCTCGCCGGTTCAGTAGTAGCGTTAGGGGTTGAGACGGTCCCGATCTGTCCAGGTCCGTGCCATTCCCCTCCGGTGGACTCATAGCCTGTGTAGGAAAGTACGCCAGAGTTCGCGCCTGGCGCGGCGATGTATCGTTCACCGTGAGTTTGTTCGATAGCGACTGATGGTGCGGAGTACGTTGTGCCCGTGCCGTCGATCTGCCCTGGCCCGTGCCATTCTCCTCCCTCGGACTCATAACCTGTGTACGAGTACATGGTGTGACCCGGCCCCTCTGCAGTAATAACCAGTTGCTGGCTGAGTGGGAGCCGGACACTCTAGTCACGAAGGCGACGCTGTAGCAAACCACCCGGATGACAAGTCATTCCGTAAAACTCTAGATCGCGTCTGACCACAAATGCTGCCCCAGGCGCCGTGGCAAGCCAGTCATGCACTGCTGGCAATACCCCTTCAGGCCAGTCATCGACAAGTCGCATCGACTAAATATCGACACAGCCATCCTCTATCACGACGAACCCGCCTGGTGATACGAACGATGCGAAGCTCGTGAGTGCACCCATAGTGGTCGCATAACATGGGCGGAGTCCTCCACAAGAAAGCAGCGTGCATTGGTGGGCAAAAGTTCAGCGACGCGAGCATGAAGACTTTCATCGCAGACATCGCCGGACACGAGGATAATGTCATCCTCTCAGTTTGGGTCAGCGCGATCCAGATATGGACGGGCTTGCTCTGCCGCAACGTCGATCGTCACAACTCGCGGCTGTGAGATCAGGCCGTAATCGACAAGCGTACGCAACCGATCACGGAACCATAGGGCACTTGCCCCGAGATGCGTACCGACCTCGATCACCACATTAGGCATATCTGCCCACAGAAGATGCTCATAGACACGCAAATCCTCAGGAAACTTTGAGAACGGCACCCCCGCATAGCTATCTTGCGTGTGCATAGCAACTCGATCAAACCAGTAGTCGCGGAGCATCGTGTTGCACCACATTGCATGATAAAGAGACTTATCCAGTAGTCATTCGGACACGACAAAGTCATCGCGTGCACTTGCGCGAACCGTTATATGCGCGGCCGGACCGTTCGCCGGACATTCCTTAGCATTGCGAACCAGATAAGCACGAGCAGCATCGATAGGCGGTACGCGAAACCCATTTTCGCCAGATATCTCCGCAATAAATAGCGCTTCCTGTGACGCATCGAGGTCCAGCTCCGCGCAGATGGTCGCACCTTCCGGTGTGAATGAGGCTACTTGTGAACGGAATGTCGCAAGATTGCTTCCATACGGTGAACTAGTGAAGTATGCGCGAATTTCGCCACCCTGGTGAAACAAGAGTAGGAGTGCGACGACGGCTGTCACGAGTATCACATTCTTGGCTCGCTTGGACTTGCCCCGGAGGACTGGCTGCGCTCCGGCCACAAAAGCGCTGAGGAGAAGAAGCAATGGCATCGCCATATAATTAACGAAACGCTGCTGACTCTGAACAAGTGCTGGCAATGCCGTCGCACCGGCAGCGCCCAACACCGCGATTGGGAAATAATCTTTGCGACGCAACGCGGCAAATGCCCCAATTACACCCCCCAACAATAGTACGACGTACACGGCTGTTAGCAAATCCGTGGGTGCAAGTAGGAGCTTGTAAAAGCGAATATTCTCATGCAAGAATTGAAGCCCTGTCATCGCGTAAGGACTACTGGACGTCGTCCCAGGATAACCGATGGCCACGAAGTACGCGATCGGCAGCAGCAGACTCCAGGACCCGACAGTCAAGGCTGCGACTGGCGTTTTCACTCCAAAGTGTCGGAAGCGCGCTATCTGATGCCAGGTACAGTACGCTGCTATGACTATCAAACCGATGTAAAGAAGATTGCTAGCGACTGCAAATGTCCATGCTGCTCCACTGAGCGCGGACCAGCTTTGTGCGTCACGTGCATTCCTCGCCCGCATGACATGTCCGTGCGCAACGACCCCGACTCCTAGCGCAAGGAAACCACCTGAGTGTGTAATGTTGGATGACCATAGAGTCGTTGGCAACCAAGCTGCGGTAGCTATGAACAGTCCGCCAATCCACCACGCCTCGACCGAACTCCAGCGTTCTTTGGTTCCCGCCCACAACCACATGATTACGCCTGTTGCGAAAACGACAGAATTTAGCATCAGAAATGGCACTACCGACCCATCGCCAAATGCTTCGGTACCAAGTGCCCAAAACGCATTAATGATATACTTGCCTACATTAAAATGGTAATTTGAGAGATCTCCAAGTGACCTTGAAAAATGAGTGACCCAAAGAAAATCATCGGCCCAGAATCCGCTATTCGAGACAGCGACGGCCCATACCATGAGATTCAACGTAATAGCCACGCATGGCAGCACTAGAAGTAGGCCAGTCACCGTCTTATTGCGCGTGCGTACCGTCCCAGACATCGTCATATCTACTCCTGTAGTTGGTCTCGCTCGGAAACGCCGATGGTGCCGGTAGATACCATCGGCCGGTGGAGAGCATGAGACATCACATGGACACAAGGCATTCTGTGACTCTGTGGTAACGAGTCAGTTCGACTGGGCTGTAGCACGATCAGGATGTAGGCTTACGCAGGGCGACAATCCCGTCCCAGACAGTTATTGACTCGATTTGGAGTGCCTCGCCAATTACGTCTTTCTGAGCTACTTTGATGGTGCCGGATGCAGCGTGATCGATGAGACGCTTCACGACACCGACCATTCCAAAGTCGTGACTCGGCACCGAAATTGGTGTTATGGTGCCAGCGATCATAGGAGTTGCTGTATCATCCAGATGCTCAACATCAAGCCGTGCAGCCAACGGTCCGCCGTCATGCCAATTAGGCATATACCCCGTACCCCAGTCCTCAATACAATACATGCCTCCCTGGCGTAGGTGAGATTTGTAGATGGCCTGAAGCGAACGGGCGGTCGTGATACCTACGTGGGAAGCATCATCAACGACCACGTCAAAACCGCTCGGGGCATATTTTTCACGTATCTCTTGTATGAGTGCTGCGTCTGTCTGATCTCCGCGCACGATGTGGACCCTCTTGCCGAGGTTCAAATCAGGAGGTACTAGATCTATACCAATAATCGTCGCTCTCGGAAAGGCATCACGCCACATTTCAAGTGAATGTCCGTCGTATACGCCTAGCTCAAGCAAGGTAAAGGGTCGCCTTCGCAAAGATGCGAGAAGCTGTTCATAGACGGCGAGGTACGGAACTGGCTTTACTACATGGTCGATAGCGCGGTTCTCAGGCAACCTTAGCCACCCACGGCTCTTTAGTCGACGACCCATTACACGGAGCTTAGTAGTAAGATCGATGGTATTCTGCTGTGATCGATCCAGGGTAGGTGGTTGAACCGTCTTGTCAACCGTGTCTTCAACGTTGATCTGGGTCAACTCGGGGTGTGCGTCATAGTAGGAAAAGAATGCTTCCACAGCTTGCTCCGACTCGTAGGTTACTCCGCGGATCTTGAAAGGACTGTTCCCAGAGACGAGTCCTGTCGCGAAGCTAAGTTTCAGGGCAAGCGCATGGTTAGGATGGAGAGGATAGAAGGTCTGTCCAAGGAGCTCGCTTGGAACGCGTAAATGATCTACGCCCCCGTGTACTCCGATAAGTTCCGTGATCGTATGTGCAATAAAGCCGAGCATTCGATTTGTGGGATGGTTCATCGTGAAGAATAGAAGTTCATCTCGGAACCTTGACTCTATAAAGTCAGTAACTTGAACGTCGCAATCTCGCCCACGGTCATCCAACTCAGCTGTTGCGCGGTCTGCCCATGCCTGTGCTTTCGATGGACGTCTCAGGTCCTCCAATAGTCGGCACGTTCCAGTCACGTCTATGCCGTTGCTGTATGCCTCCAGAATTGTCCGGTCGTGATAGTCGAACGGACCATCAACGACCACCTGTCCGTCTGAGTTCCGAAAATAGAAGAGGTCGGGGAAGTATCCGGCCCAATATACGCTCGGCCAGCGCACCACTGTCGCGGCTCCGGCGATCTTGGCCAATGTCTCGGTACCGAGGCCAATGCCATCCCGATAGCCATCGTCGATTCGCTGTGGGATGACCACGTCCGCGTCGGCCACGGCGCGGTGAAGCTCGGGGACCATCTCCGCCGGTATCTCGTGAACCGCCGGAAAGCTCACGAACTCGAATCGCTTCGTGAACTCCTCGTTCGTAGCTAGCATCATCTCCAGAGCCTTGGCCTGGCAATTACCGACGACGACGATCCGATCCACTGCGCCTAGCCTATCCCGGGCGCCAGCGTCAACTGTTGAGGGGTGCTCGCGTCGCGCCCGCGACCGCAGCGCCGTCCAGCAGGATGGTCAATCGCTCGGCCAGCACCTCAGTCGAGCACTGCTGTGCGATCAGCGCCTGGCCGGCACGAGAGAGATCTCGCCAGAGCTGGTCATCTTCATAGAGACGGATTGTGTGTGCAGCGAGTTCCTGTGGATCCTCCGCCACCAGCATGCATGGTTCGTTCTGGTCTTCCAGGCCCTCGGCGCCGATCGGGGTCGTCACGACCGGCAATCCGGCTGCGAGCGACTGGGTGATCTTGCCCTTGACGCCGGCGCCATAGCGGAGTGGGGCCAGCATCAGCCTGGAGCTATCCAACAGTGGATGAAGATCCTCCACCCAGCCGGTGACGTCGACCAGAGGCGACGCAAGGGCCTCGACTTCCGGTGGTGGAGCGGACCCCACGATGGTCACCTGAACGTCGCCGAGATCGCGCCAGACTGCCGGCATGACCTCCTTTACCAAGCGAATCGCCGCATCGACGTTGGGAGTGTGCTCAAAGCCGCCCAGGAAAAGTATCCCCGAGCGATCTGTTGGTGGAGCCACATACGGCTCCACGTCATGGACGGTTGGGATGACGATCAGACGAGATCCCGGTACGTCCCGTTCAACCTGCTCACGCTCACAATTGCTTACGACGATCGTCGCATCCGAGGCTTGGATCATGGCCAACTCGAGATGGTGCAACGCTCTGGCCTTTGGTGACATCGCCCCGAGGCTGCCGTTGCTCGCCTCAAACTGGCCCGCCGCCGAGCTGACAGTGCTTCGCCGCGCCTCTCGCAGCCAATGGAGATCGACTGTGTCGTAGGCCACGGTTGCCGACGGAGCGTACTCTCGCACGATGTCGAGCCAGCGACTCGCCGTGTGAGGGCGACTGAGGATCACCATGTCGAGTTTTGGCCCGATCGTGTCCAGCTCGGCATTGACGTGAAGCTGGCCGTAGAGCACCTCAATGCCGAGTTTTTGCAGCTCCCGGGTATATGGTTCGGTTGGCGTGAGATTGTCAGGCATGAATGTCACACGAGCGCCGAGCTTCACCAACGCCCGCATGATGTGCAGCATCCGCAGAGATCCGGCGTCGCGATCCCACATCGGAACTCGGTGATCGACCACGAGCACGTGGCGACCACGATGTCGGTTGGCCGCCAGCCGCACATTGGTGGGCGCTGAGCGAAGCTGCTCTGACTCGAGCCGGTGGCGCCACTTGGCGACGAACTTGGAGCGATTCTCCTCCTGATGGCGCTTGTACCCGGACGCCGGGTCGTTGCCGGCTGTCGCGCCCTCGATGTGGATCACCACGGCCTCGGGTTCATATAGGACGCGCAGCCCGCGCTCGCGTGCCTCGAAGCACAGGTCGGTGTCCTCGTAGTACATCGGCAGGTAGCGCTCGTCGAACCCTCCGGTCGCTTTCCACAGCTCTGAGTTGACCATCAGCGCGGCGGCTGAGCCGTAGTCGGTCTCGCGCCTGTACTCGTACTGGAAATGCTCTGGTCGGTCGCCGCGGCCGTAGTTGACGCCGGTGCCGTCGCGCCAGATGATTCCACCTGCCTCGTTGAGGCTGCCGTCCGGGTAGAGGAACTTCGGCGTGACGACGCCGACATCCTCAGCGGACTCCGCGCAGTCGAGCATTGCCGTGAGCCAGCCGGGCTTCACTTCGGTGTCGTTGTTGAAGATCACAAGCCAGCGACCGCGCGCGAAACTTGCGCCGCGATTAACACTGCGGATGTAGCCCAGGTTTTGCTCGTTGCGAACGATCCTTGCGCCGCGTACCCCTTCGAGCAAATGCTTGGTTGCCTCATCCGCCGCGTCGTCCACGAGGATGACCTCGTATCTGACGCGAGTGGTGTTGTCGCGAATCGCCTCCAGGCAGGCCCTCGTCAGCTCCGCGTGTGCATACAGCGGAACGATCAGCGACACCTTCGGGTTCTCAAACTCCGGCAGCGAAATCACATCGGCGCTGGAAACCTCTCCCGCTCTGGCGCTCTCGGTTGACTCCTCCGACGTGGGAGCAGGCTTCGGTCGTTTGATGAGGAGCCTGCCAACGAGCCGCAGCGATAGACGCAACATGCGGGCCGACATGGAGGTCTCGCCGATCGCGCCGTAGAGCCGGCCTCGCGCGCGCTGAAAGGCTTGCCACGTCACCGACTCCTCGGTACGGCGGTTGAGGTTTCTGGCGTTGTCAAGTTCGATGTTGCGAGTAGTAATCTCGCCATCGCGTGCGGCAATCTCAGCGCCCAACCCCGCGATGCGCTCCCGCCCGACGTCAATGTCCTGGTTGCGCTGTTTGATCTCTTCGTTGAGCTGCGCCTCCGTATCGCGCATCTGCATGGCGTGTGCCGCACGCTCGCGCTCGACCGCGGCCACCCATTCGTCCTTCAGTCGAACGGCCTCGTCTCGAGCTAAGGCCGCGTGCACGGTGTCCAGTTCCTTTGCCCGCACCAGCTCGATGCCACAGTCGGCGAGCGTCGAGGTGTTGGCCGTCTCGGGCAGCGGCGCCTTCGAGGCGATCGCGACCATGTAGAGGGCGGCGGGGTCTCCCGCCACGCGCCACTCCTCGCCCGAGCGTTCGATATAGAAATCGGGCTGCTCGATCACGCGTGCGTCGCCCCTGGGCCCGTCGATCCCGTGCAGGTGAGAGCCGGTGATGGTTCGCTGTCCCCACATCGCCACATGCGGGAACCGCTCGGCCAGCAGCCCCTGGAACTCCTCCAGCGCCAACTCGCGCTCGTGGAACGGGTTCTGTTGGCCGGTTGCCTCGCTGTAGAGCCGACGATCTGGAGTAGAGACGATCAGGACCCCGTCGTCCGCCAGCACACGTGCCACTTCTTCGAGCACGCGCTCCTGGTCCTGCACGTGCTCGATGATCTCGAACGCGACGACGGCGTCGAGGGAGCCGTCCTCGAAGCTCGACAGGTCAAGCGCCGTGCCGAGACGAAACTCGAGGTTCTCCCCGCCGTAGTTGAGCTTGCTGTGCTCGACGGTTCGCTCGTCAACATCCACCCCGATCACATGCGCGGCCGTCTCGGAGAGGATCGCGGCGCCGAACCCCTCACCACTGCCGAGGTCGAGGACCTTGCGTCCGCGAACGAGTCGCGCTGCCCACATGTAGCGATGGAAGTGCTCGTAGACGACCTGCACGTCCGGTGCCCAGGGAACGCAACGCTCGCCGGTCCACTCGATCAGCCGCGGCGCCGCGGCACGGCGGCGCGAACTCACGCCCTCGTCCCGATCCGGGATCGTCGGTCCAGCTGTCGGTTGCAGGCTCGCTCAAGCATTGATCGCATCGCGACGACCAACACCGTCCGTCACCGCGAAAATCGCACGATATCGCACGACCACTTGGCTTGATCCTTCAGGTCCCGCCGATGCGCGGGCGCCTGTGCCGAGGAATGGCACCGTCATTATTCGACCACTGCGTGGGTGAATAATGACCAGCTGTGGGCAAAACGATCGCGACTCTCGCCGCGATATTGACCCTCAGAAAGAGGTGTCGCCGCCCAGGCTCGACTAAACCCGCAGCTCGATAAACCCGGCGGCCGCAAAGTCGCCGTCGAAAGCAAACGCTTCGGTTGCCCGCAGCTCGCGCATCGTGGCGAAGCTCGTGGCGTCGACCCAGGAGAACTCTCTGTCCTCTCTGCGTCGCAGCCATTGCTCGGCGTCCGCTTCAGTTGCCTCGGAGACTCGCACGACTTCAACGCGCGGCGAGGCCGCGACCGCCTCGAAAAACTTCACGGCGACCGTGTGCCCAGCTCGGCGTCGCAGAAACGTCCAGGTCTCGCCGCGCACGTCGTTAGTAGTTACGAGCCGATCCCGGTCGTGAGCCGCCAGCAGCGCTCTCGCCTGCTCGTGTCGGGTGTCGCGGCGGTTGGTGAGTCCGACCCAGAAGGAAGTATCGACGAAGATCAACGACCGTAGATACTATCGTCGATATCAACGGGCTCAAAGCTTGCGCTTCCGGAAAGTGAGGTCAGAGGGTCTTCGGCGATTGCGGGCAGTGGCTGCAGGCCTAGCCGCACGTAGCGGCGGATGAGCAATGCCTTGGAGACGTGCTCCTTGGCGGCCTGAGCACCCAACGTCTCATAGGCGTCGTCCTCGATCATGATCTGTAGCCGCCTCATGAACCCATGTTACATCACTTTTCCGATCTTACGCCAGGCTGACGTCTGGCACCGCGAGCTACTTCTTCGAGCACGCGACCACTTGGCTTGATCCCTACTTGCCTCGCTCGCGGCCAGGGTGCGACTCTGCGTAGCTTGTAGATCTATCCCAGGAAGCCTAATTGAGTCAGACCGATGACTATCGCTTAATTGGTCACGGCGACCCCATACGCTCGCGAGTCGGGCGGATGGCTTAGCAGTCGGTGGTAGCGGCGTGCGAGGAGGCGCTTGAGGCATCTGTGCGCCTCGATGCGGCTCTTGCCTTCGGCTTCCTTGCGCTGCAGGTACTCGCGGGTTGCGGGGTCGCGGCGTCCCCGGGTGATCGCGATGACGTGCAGCGCCCTGTTGATTTGTCGGTTGCCGCCGCGATCGAGGCGATGCCGGTCTTTGCGCCCGGATGAGACGGGGATCGGCGCGACACCGGCCATCCGTGCGAAATGGGCATCGCTATGGAAGCGTTGCGCGCCCGCGGTTTGACCGATCAGGATCGCGGCGGTGAGTGGCCCGCACCCGGTCTCAGCAAGCAGTTCGGGGCGGTGGGCGGCAACGAGGTCCCGCAGATCGCGCTTTAGCTGCTCCGCTTCGCGAGTGAGGACCCCGATCCGCTTGACCTGCTCGCGGGAGACTCGCACCCCCGCGGTCTGCGGCATCCCTCGCAACCGGCGTGTGACGCGCTGGCGCTGGCCCGGATAGTCCAGCTTGCGCGAGGGAATCGACGCCTCCAGTTCGGGATCGAGGATTACGAGGTTGATCCGCAGCCGGTTGATGAGCCTGGTGCGCTCGTTGACGAGAGTCTCGCGGTAATCGCAGAGCAACCGGATCTCCACAGCGTCCTCGTCAAGGAACGCGACCGGGAACCGCTCGATCCCCTCCCACAACACAGCGCGGGCTATCGCTCGCGCGTCGATCTGATCTGACTTTCCCGGTTCGCGTTCCCTGCGGTGGGAGGCACCCATCAGCTTCGGCGCGACCCGCACTACACGCTCACCGGCCGCCAGGAGAGCTTGCTCGAGATGGTGGGAGAAGTCCCGGCAATCCTCTATCGCCCACACGATCTCCCCGTCGAGTTCGTGTGCCCACCGCAACGCTTCCAGGTGCCCAGCATCCTTCGCGACGATTTCTCGCTCGCGGAGCAACTGGCCGGTCCCGGCGTCGACGGCCGCCAACACATGGGTGCTCTTGTGGGTATCAGCCCCGATCACAATCATCCATCACGCCTTTCAATCGATCTTCTCGTTGATTGGACCCTCGGCGGACAGGCCTCACCTTGGGGCGATCGTGACCGCCACGCTCCTATCAGGTCACGCCAAGGGGTCCCGGATGGTGGTGGACGACACAACGGCATGAAGTCAGGCCAAGAGCATCCGGCCGACAGACAGACTATGAGTCAGTCCGCCACCACCCCGAGACCCAACCCGGCAAGCCTGACAGCACCACAAAAACAGCATCTTCCTGCCAGCAGCACCACCCTGGCCAGCCAGTCATTGAGACCGGAACCAGCACCCGGTCTCCACAGGCTGGCAGGAAGAACAGACTAGGAGCACTTGACGGCGGACGGCTTGCTACTCGGTGTGCTGCTCGAGTGCTTCGTCGGTATGGAGCTTGTCTGGCAGATCTCCGCTGCTAAGGCACCGTGTGCACGCAGCCAGCCGGTTGCTTACGGGGCTATCGCGAGTCCAAATTGTCTCGGGGTCTGTCGATAGCTTCTCGACCCATGTCGCGCGCAGCGTATACGCCCACTGTTGGAGAGCCGCTCCCGCGTGTCGCCGATGCGTACGCGGCACCCGAGAAGCTGGACTGGATGCTCGCCACGCATGGTCACGGCCTTGAATGGGCACGTGTCTTTCGTGTTGCACCCGACGACGCCGAGTATGTTTGGCACGCCATAGCCCAGGCCGTGATCGGCGTACCGATCTCTTCCATCCGGGATGTAAGCCCATACGGTGTCATCTGCGAAGTGCGCGTAGAACTCACAGTCGATACGCGTAGGGCACCCGTGTTGACCGCCTGGCACTACGCACTGCGGAATGATGCTCCCAGGCTCGTGACTGCCTTCCCAACGCCCTAGAATGCAAGCTATGCCAATCGTCCATGACATTGCGGCGCTTGACCTCGTTGAATTGACTGAGCAGGTCGGCGCGGCGCCTGCTGGCGCTCGTGGCGGAGTTCTGGAGCTGCGCGAGGGAGATGTCGCGATGGTCGAGATCACGAACGTGCCGCTTGAACCGCTTCTGGACAGAATCGTCTTCGCCCCTTTCTCAAAGCTGCGCCGCATCGACTGAAGCGCGGTCCAGCCCCAGATCGCCGTCAACCTCACGGCGACGTGTCCAGAGTTCCCCGGCCAATCGACCGAATCTGCCCACGCCTACACTTGGCAAGGTGCGCCAAGACAATGACCTGCCGACCGTCCCGCACCTGACCGCGGAGGAGCGCGCGGCGCTGGGCAAGCGTGCGCGGGCGCAAACCCCTCGCTCCAGCCACGGCGAGTGGACGGTCGCGGCGGACCGGCCCGACCCGATCGAGCTGCTCAGCGAGCAGGCGAGCGAGCGTGTGCCGGAGCTGGTGCCGATTCGTCACGGGCGGATGCTGGTTTCGCCGTTCAGCTACTTTCGCGGCGCGGCGCTGCCGATGGTCGCCGATCTCGCGGGCACGCCGACCTCCGGCCTGCTGGCACAGCTGTGCGGGGACGCGCATCTGTCGAACTTCGGCATTTTCGGCTCGCCCGAGCGCCACCTGGTGTTTGACGTCAACGATTTCGACGAGACGGCTCCGGGACCGTGGGAGTGGGACGTCAAGCGCTTGGCGGCGAGCCTGGAGGTGGCGGGGCGCGAGAACGGGCTGGAGGAGAAGCGGCGCCGGCGCATCGTGCGCCAGGCGGTGTGCTCCTATCGGGAGAGCATGAGGGAGTTTGCGGGCATGTCGATGCTGGAGGTGTGGTACGCGCACCTCGACATGGACGACCTGCTGCCCCGCTTCAACTCGCTGCTTGACCCCAAGCGAACGCCGAGCGTGTGGCGCGCGATCGCCAAGGCGCGCGCGCACGACAGCCACCAGGCGTTTGAGAAGCTCTGCCACATCCTGGACGGCGAGCCGCGGATCGTGCACGACCCCCCGCTGATCGTGGCGGTCGAGGCGCTGCATGGGCGCGCCGGTGGTGCTGGGAACGACGAGCCCGGCGACGACGCACCGCACGGCAATGGCGCAAACCGCGAGAGCGGCACTGGCGATGCGATCGACGGCGACAGCGGACGCGAAGCGACGGCGAGGGCGATCGAAGAGATCGTGCGCGCCTACACGCTCACGCTCGAGCCCGACCGTCGGCGACTGCTTGAGCAGTATCGGTTCGTGCACCTGGCGCGCAAGGTCGTTGGCGTCGGCAGCGTCGGCACGCAGGCGTGGATTCTGCTGTTGCTAGACGGCCGCGGCACGCCCCTGCTGCTGCAGATCAAGGAGGCGAGCGAGTCGGTGCTCGAGACCTACACCGCCAAGAGCCAGTACGACAATCACGGCCAGCGCGTGGTCGCCGGTCAGCGCCTGGTGCAGGCGGTCAGCGACATCTTCCTCGGCTGGGAGCGGGCGGGCTGGTCGGGGGTCGAGCGCGACTATTACATCCGCCAGCTGCGCGACTGGAAGGGGTCGGCGGATGTGGAGGGGATGACACCGGAGGGGATGGAGCTGTGGGGGCGCATGTGCGGGTGGACGCTCGCGCGCGGCCACGCGCGTTCGGGCGACCGCATCGCAATCGCCTCCTATCTGGGCAAATCGGATGTTTTCGACCGTGCGATCGCCGACTTCGCGGTTGCCTATGCCGAGCAGAACGAACACGACTATCGTGCCCTGCGCGAGGCCGTCGCCGCCGGCAGGCTAACGGCTGAAACGGGCCTGTAGGGCTGGCAAGCTGGGTGTCGCGGCTCCGGCGTACTCGCGCTGGACGGCTCGCTCGGCGGCGCCGCACAAACGCTGCCGGATAGCTCAGCGGCGCGGCCGCTCCGCGTGGGCGAGTGCGGTGGCGCGCGAGGGGTCGCCGGTCAGCCGGGCGCTCAGCTTGACCGCGCGCACTGCACCCGTGGCGCCCGCTTGCAGGGTGACGCCGACGGTGAGCACGACGATGCCTGGCACGAACAGGATCTTCGAGCCGAGCATCAGGATGCCGATGCGCCCGAGTAGGTATGGGGGTGTGCACACGGTCGTGCCGAGCGCCGCGCCGAGCGCGCTCGCGGTCAGCTTGTCGCGACGCGAGTAGGTCGGCTTGACGCCGATCAGGCGCGAGGGGACAGCGACGTAGCAGACCATCATCACGCCGGTGACCACGCCGAGGCACAGCGCGAACCACGGTTTGCCCCAGCGTGGCGCGATGATTACACCGACGGCGAGCGGCGCGCCGACGGCGGCGCCCCATGCGAGGATCGGCACGACATGACGCCGCGCGACGGCGAACGCCGGACGGATCTTGGGCGGTCGCGCTCCGGCTATCGCGAACGCGAACACCGCGTTGAGAAAAAAGCACGCCATCGTGATCGCGACGATCGCGAGGGCGATCGGGATCAGCACCGGGCCACGCAGCGAGGGGAACGACTTGCCGTGCAGCACGCGCGCGCGCAGGTCGAACATCGCCAGCCATACCCAAATCGCGGGGAGAATCTGGATCAGCGTCAGCCGCCAGTTGGACAGCAGCAGCCGCAGCCCGTCGATTAGCATCGCGAACGCGCCGATCGTGAACGCGAGCGGAGCGAACAAGCGGCGCGAGTGGCTGAGGCGCAGGAGCTGCTCGATCAGCGCCTCGTCGTCGTCCTGGATCGCTCGCACCAAAGCGGCGATTCGCGCCGGTAGGGCAACTCGACTGGGTCGCAAGCTCACCATCGCCGTCGAGCATCCCACAGCGGCGGGCATCCCGCTCTGGCTGGTGCGCCCTGAGAAGGGGCAGGGCTAGTCGGGCCCTTTCTGCCAGCGTTCTGGGGACCGGAAGCTTGCTCTGGGAAGCTCGCGCGGTGATCTCTCCACTGAGCGTGATCGACGGGCACCGATGAGCAATAAGGTGACGCGAAGTCATTATCTACAGAACAATGGGGTCCAACCGGAGGGGGATCGTGATGCGGAGGCTGGTCTATTCGATGAGTGTGTCGTTGGATGGCTATATCGCCGGACCTGATGGTGCGATCGACTGGTCGGTGCCCGACGAGGAGCTGTTTCGGTTTCACACCCAGCAGGTGCAGGAGACTGGTGTGCATCTCTGCGGACGGCGGCTCTATGAAGCGATGGTCTATTGGGAGACCGCTGAGGAGAGTCCGCTCCTCGCGGAGCACGTCAAGTTCGCGCAAATCTGGAAGGCGCTGCCGAAGGTCGTGTTCTCCACGACACTTCAGAGCGTGGTGGGCAACACCAGGCTGGCTAGGGATGGCGTTGGCGAGGAGGTCTCGAGGCTCAAGGAACAGTCCGGAAAGGACATCGGCGTCGGCGGCGCCGGCCTCGCTCGTGCGTGTATGGAGCTGGGGCTGATCGATGAGTGGCGGCTGTTCGTCAGCCCGATCCTACTCGGTGGCGGTACGCCCTATTTCCCGACTTTGGACGAAAGGATCAACCTGGAGTTGGTGGAGACGAAGACGTTTGGCTCTCGCGTCGTTTACCTTCGCTACAGGCGCGTGCCAGACGGCCTGTAGGTGATCGTCCCAAGTCACTA
>DATNKN010000383.1:0-10317 GCA_035603375.1 Solirubrobacteraceae bacterium | reverse complement strand
TGGCTGACCACGACGTGCTGTTGATGCCCGTAACCCCCGCACCCCCACCGAAGATTGGCGCCCGCGAGGGTCGCGGCTGGCTGCGGACGACGATCGCGGCGTCCGCGACCGTCCCCTACGCGGCGCCCTGGAACTTCACCGGTCAGCCCGCCTGCTCGGTGCCCGCGGGGTTCGCCGCGGACGGGCTGCCGCGCGCGGTGCAATTCGTTGGCAGGCCCAACGACGAGGCCACGCTGGTCGCACTCGCCGCACAGCTCGAGGCCGAGCGACCCTGGACGCAGCAGCGCCCCGCCGCGTTTTCGTGAGCGACTCGCCGGAGCGGGGGAGGCCATTCTCTGAGCTGTCTGTGGCCGGCGAGCAAGCGGCGCCCGCACGGGAGAGTCAGTCGCCCGAACCCACCTTTGCGCACGAGCCGGCGGCCCAGCAGGAGCTGCTGGCGCTGGCGGTCGATCTTGCCAAGCGCGCCGGTACGCTGCTGTTGGAGCGATTCGAGGCCGGTCGCGAGCCTGCGCTCGCCAGCAAGAGCACGCCCACCGACCTTGTCAGCGAAGCCGACCTCGCCTCCGAGCGCCTGATCCGCGACACACTCGCACGGTCTCGGCCAACGGACGGGTTCCTCGGCGAGGAGAGCGGAGGAGAGGACGGTTCGAGCGGCCTCACCTGGATCGTCGACCCGCTCGACGGCACCGTCAACTTCCTCTTCGGCATCCCCCAGTGGTGCGTTAGCGTGGCCGTCGCCGACTCCCGTGGATCGCTCGTGGGCGCGATCTTCGATCCCTGTCGCGATGAGCTGTTTGCCGCCACGCGCGAGGGACGCCCGATGTTGAATGGCGCGCCGATCCTCGCGTCAGATCGCGGCGAGCTGGCGAGTGCGATGGTTGCCACCGGCTTCGCCTACAGCGCCGAGGTGCGCGCCGCGCAGGCCGAGGTGCTGGCGCGCCTACTGCCGCGCGTACGCGACATCCGTCGCTTCGGCAGCGCCGCGCTCGACCTCGCGTGGACCGCCTGTGGGCGCTATGACGCCTACTTCGAGCGCACCACCAGGCCATGGGACATCGCGGCCGGCACGCTCGTGTGCGAGCGGGCCGGGCTCACGGTGACGGAGTTGCCTGAGCGCGATGGTTTGCCGCTCGGGGTGCTGGCATGTGTACCCGCGCTCGCCGGAGGTTTGCTCGAGCTTGTGGGGTAAGCATCGCCCCGGTATGCCACCTTGGGTCGCGATCGCTGAGGGGCAAGGCGGCGCGAGGCGTCAACTGGTCGAGGTGTTCCGTTCGATTCATGCGGCGGGTGGTGTGTGGTTTCAGTACGTAGGCGACATGTGTGTCAGGACATAGGAGACATCGGATGAGGGGGGTCTTCTATGGGGATGGCGCGGTTTCTGGTCGAGGCTCACGTGTTGGAGGGTCGACCGGTCAGCGAATTGGCGGCAGCGCATGGGGTGCACCGCAGCTGGATCTACAAGCTGCTCGCCCGGTATAGGGAGGGTGGCTATGAGGCTCTGGAGCCCCGTTCCAGACGACCGAAGTCCTGCAAACATGCCGCGTCTGATGAGATCGTGCGGGTGATCGTCGGGCTGCGCGAGCGGCTCGGCCGGGAGGGTCACGATGCCGGTGCGCACACGATCGCACACCATCTCGCCCGAGAGCTCGAGGGGGACGTGGTGCCGTCGGTCTCGACGATCTGGCGAATCCTCAAGAGGGAGGGCCTCATCGTCTCCCAACCACAGAAGCGGCCGGCCAGCAGCCTAATCCGCTTCCAAGCAGACCTGCCGAATGAGATGTGGCAGGCCGACATCACGCACTGGCGCTTGGCGGAGGGCACAGACGTCGAGATCCTGAACACGATCGACGATCACTCCCGCCTGTTCCTGGCCAGCCAGGCATTCAAGACGGTCAAGGCCGCCGACGTCGTTGAGGTCTTCCACAAGACCGCCGAGCTGCACGGCCTGCCGGCCTCGCTACTGACCGACAACGGCGCCGTGTTCACCGGCTTCTACCGCAAAGGCAAGGTCCTCTTGGAGGCAGAACTCGAACGACTCGGCATCGAGTACAAGAACTCCCGTCCCTACCACCCCCAGACCTGCGGCAAGGTCGAGCGACTACACCAAACACTCAAGCGCTACCTGGCACGCCAACCCGCCGCCAGGACACTCCCAGAACTCCAGATCCAGCTCGACACGTTTGCGCACTACTACAACGCTATCCGTCCCCACAGAGCCCTCAACGGCTGCACACCACTGCAGGCATACAGCACACGGATCAAGGCCCGGCCAGCCCGCGACGCCGCTCCAAACACCCATTTCCGCATCCGGGAAGACAAGGTCGACACCAACGGCACCGTCACGCTGCGCTACATGAGCAAACTCCACCACATAGGCATCGGTAGAGCGCACAAGAACAGGCCGATCAAGCTCCTCATCGCCGACCGCGACATCCGCATCATCGACTCAAACACCGGCCAGCTCATCCGCGAACTGACGCTCAACCCCAACCGCGACTACCAACCCCTCAAACACACATGACGCCTACGATGTGCCGAGACATCAGTCTCCGATGTCCCGACACATCACAATCATGCGGCGGGTGGGAATCGAACCCACACGCCCTTTCGGACAATGCCTTTTGAGAGCATCGCGTCTACCGTTCCGCCACCGCCGCAATAGCTCAATACTACGCTCACGCGGCGCCGCTATGCGGGTCTGGCGAGAGCGCCCTCGTCGACGGCTGGGTCGAGCTTCTCAAGCTCCACGTTCCAGCCCTGGGAGAAGCCGCGCATCGCGAACGCGATCAGCAGCATCTGCACCGGCACGATCAGCAGCGTGACGATGCCCAGCAGGCCGGCATTGAGGTTCGGCGGCGCATAGCCGGCTTTGTTGCGTTCAAACCAGGACGGGGCCGCCACGAGCGCGAAGATCAGCAGCAGCAGTCCCAGCGCGGCGGCGATTGGCAGCACACCACGACTCCAGCGGACCGCGTAGTAGGCCATCAGCAGATACACGGCCGCCCACGCCAGCAGGATCGGGATGCCGCCCTCCAGCGTGCTCCAACCTCCGATCGTCACGACCAGGATCAGCGCGGTGGACACGAGCAGCAGCAGCACAACCGTGGCGCGCGTGGCCTGCACGGCCGGCTTGCCACGGTTTGGATGCGTCACGATCACGCCCGCCGGCGTCCTGCTCCCCGAAGTTGAAGACATCTCGCTCATGACCATACAATCTCTGGCGGTCCTCACGCAACCCGCGGGCGTGGTGGAATTGGTAGACACGCTGGCCTTAGGAGCCAGTGGGCTTTTGCCCATGGGGGTTCGAGTCCCTCCGCCCGCACTATTTGGCTCTCAGCTGGAGGCAAGTGCCGCGGGGCGCGCGAGCGCGTTTTCGGCGGCGCGCACCGACTCCACGAAGATCTCGATGCCGGTGAGCATCAGCTTGCGCGAGATAACCAGCGGTGGCAGGAAGCGAGCGACGTTGCCGTAGTGGCCACCCACCTCGATGATCGCGCCCCGATGGAAGCACTCGGTGCGAACCCGTGCCGCCATCTCCGGCCACGGCTTCTTGGAGTCGCGATCCTTCACCAGCTCGATGCCGATCATCAGGCCCCGGCCGCGCACATCCCCAACCGAAGGCAGCGTCTCCTGCGCTTCGCGTAGCAATCCGAGCGTCATTGCGCCGAGCGTCATCGCGTGGGCCGGCAGATCGACCTCGCTCATGAACTCGATGGCCGCGAGTCCCGCCGCCATCGCGACCTGATGACCCCGGAATGTGCCGATGTGAGCGCCCGGCTTCCACGTGTCCAGCTGCAGGTCATACGCGACGCACGACAGCGGGTAGCCGATCCCACCCAGCGCCTTTGACAGCGTCATCACATCTGGAGTGACCTGGTCGTGTTCACACGCAAAGAACGTGCCAGTTCTCCCAAACCCAGACTGGATCTCGTCGACGATCAGCGGCACGTCCTGCTCGTGCGTGATCCTGCGCACCTCCGCGAGATACCCGTCCGGGGGCACGATCGTGCCGCCCTCGCCCTGGATCGGCTCGATCAGCACGGCAGCCGGCTTGGGTATGCCGCTGTGCGGGTCTTCCAGGGACGTCTCGAGCAGACGCGCGCAAGCCATCTCGCACGAGTCGGGCTTCAAGCCAAGCGGACAGCGATAGCAGTAGGGGTAGGGCATGAAGTGCACCGGGCTCGACGTCGGCCCGCCGAAACCGACGTCGCTGGTTACCGACAAAGCCCCTGTCGTCATGCCGTGATAGGAGCCCTGGAAGGCAATCACCGCCTCGCGTCCGGTGTGCGCACGGGTCAGCTTCAGCGCCGACTCGATCGCGTCCGATCCGGTCGGGCCGCCGAAGTGAAAGCGTGCGCGCTCGCGCAACCGGCCCGGCAGCAGCGACTTCAGCTTGCGCATCAGCTTCAGCTTCGGCTCGGTCGGGAAGTCGAGCGCATGCACGAGCTTGCTCTGTTGCGCCGTCGCCGCCTCCATCGCCGCCGGCAGGCTGTGGCCGGTGTTGAGCACGCCCGCGCCGCCGAACAGGTCGATGAACGTGTTGCCGTCGACGTCGCGCATCGTTGCGCCCTTGCCCGCCTCGATTGCGACCGGCACGCTACGCGGGTAGGAGCGTGCGCTTGACTCCAATTCATCCTGTTCTGCCAGCATCTCCCGCGAGCGCGGTCCCGGTACCTCGCCCGAGAGCGACGGGGCCGGGTCGAAGTGCATCTGCTCGAAGCTGTGGTCGCTGTCGCTCATCGTTCAGGTCTGTCGCGACTATAGCTTTCCAGTAGGTGCGTGCAGTCGGATGGTGGCGGGTTGGCGGCGGCGAAGTGTCTGGGCCTGGCGTGGCCGGGGATGAAGTTCGGTGCGTGCGGTCCGGTGTTCAATCCGCCGCGCCGCCGTGCAGCTCGCGCATCACTGGAAACGGTGCCACCTCGCGCAACGTCTCGTGTCCAGTGAGAATCATCAGCAGGCGATCCACGCCCATTCCGCCACTGGCGGACGGCGCAAGGCCATACTCCAGTGCGCGCACATACTCCTCGTCGTGGGGGTGCGGCGCGTCGTCGTCATCCGCGCGGCGCTGCTTGCGCTGCTCGACGAAGCGCTCGCGCTGCTCGACAGGGTCGTTGACCTCCGAGTCGCCGCTGACCAGCTCGATACCGCCGATCACGGCGTCGAAGTGCTCGGCCAGGCGCGGGTCTTGTGCGTGGGCCTTGGTGATCGGAAACGACTCCAGCGGGAAGTCGTAAACGTGCGTGGGTTGGTTGAGCGTCGGCTCCACGAGCTTTGAGTACACGGCCTGAACGGTCTGCGCCCAGCTCGCGTCGGGGTGGATCTTGCCCTCAAGCAGCGCCGCCAGCTCCTCGCGCTCGGCCGCCAGGAAGTCGACGCCCGTCACGCGCAGGATCTCCGCTTGCATGGTCGTGTTGCGCCACGGCTTTGCCAGATCGATCTGCTCGCCGCCGCGCTCGATCGTCGTCGTGCCGAGCACATGCTGGGCTACGTAGGCGACCATCTCTTCGGTGAAGGTCGCAACGTCCTTGTGGTCGGCGTAGGCCATCAGCCACTCGAGCATCGTGAACTCGGGACTGTGCCTGTAGGAGATGCCCTCGTTGCGAAAGCACTTACCGAGGTCGTACACGTTCTCCAGGCCGCCGATCAGGCAGCGGTTGAGATATAGCTCCACGGAGATCCGCAGCGACATTTCCTGGTCCAGCGCGTTGTGATGGGTCAGAAACGGTCGCGCCGACGCTCCACCCGCAAGCGATTGCAGGACGGGAGTTTCGACCTCGATGAAGCCGCGCTCGGTCATGAAGGCGCGCAGCGCGTCGATCGTCTTCGCGCGCGTCACGAACAGTTCGCGTGTGCTCTCGTTCGCGAGCAGGTCCAGCTCGCGATAGCGGTAGCGCGTGCCCGTATCGCCAAGCCCGTGGCGCTTGTCTGGCGGCGGCCGTAGCGCCTTCGTGAGCAGGGTGCAGCGGTGGGCGCTCAGCGCGAGCTGCCCGCGCTGGGTGACGTAGATAGGGCCCTCCGCTTCGACGATGTCGCCGACGTCGAGGTCCACGGTGCGCTCGTAGGCCTCCTCGCCGAGTGTGTCATGGCGCACCGCCAGCTGGATCTCCCCGGAGAAGTCGCGCAGGTCGATGAACGTCGTCTTGCCGTGCCCACGTCTGGAGGTCACGCGTCCGGCGATGCGATAGCTGAAGTTGGGGTGCTCGCCCGCCTTCAGCTCAGCGGGGTCGTGCGCTTGGTGCAGCTTGGCTATCTCGGTGCGCTTCGCGGCTGGGATGTGGGGGAAGGGTTCGATCCCCTGCGCTCGCAGGCGGTCCGCCTTGGCTCGCCGTTCGTGTGTAACGGCATCGTCGGGTGCGCTATCGAACATCCTGAATCACCAGCATGACGGTACCATCGCACCCCGCGCCAAGTCCGTTTGCGCTCGGTGAGGGAATGGTGCGTGTGTCGCTTCCGCCCTGCCCCGCGCTTGTGTTTTTACAGTGGTGTTTCTGTAGGCGAGCGTCGATGATGCGCTCGTGCGACACACCGGCGACCCCGAAATCGACGAGCAGGTGGCGGCGTTCGGTGAGAACATGCGCGCCGCTCGCCTGCGTGCCGGGCTCTCGCAGGTCGCGCTGTCAGAGGCAACGCAGCTCGATCGTGCCGCGATCAGCTTCCTGGAGCGGGCGGAGCGCTCGCCTGATCTTTCGACGCTGGTGCGCATCGCCAGCGCGCTCGCCGTGGCGCCCGCCGCGCTGCTCGACGGTATCGGTTCAGCTGGCGCGCGCACGTCAGGTCCGCCCGCCGATCCGCACACCAGCACCGAGCCGGCGTCGCTGCTCGGTGGCAACCTGCGCGCCGCCCGCGTGCACGCCGCGCTCTCCCAGGAGGCGCTCGCCTACGAGGCCGAAGTCGATCGCGCCGCCATCAGCGTTTACGAGCGCGGAGGCCGCGGGCCCAACCTGCGCACCGTGCTCAAGCTCGCGCGCGCTCTCGGGCTGCGTCCGGCGGCTTTGTTCGCGGGCGTTCGATAGTCCGGTAGCCGGGCGAGCGAGAGGCCGAGTGGTGTCGACGTAGACGGGTGCGGAGAGCGGCATAGGGCGAGGATCGCGGGCGCGAGCGTTGCTCAGAAGCTCAGCTCGGCGGCGCGTATCGCCGCGCGGGTCGGCTTGAATCGCTTGCCGTCCCACGTTGCCAGGTTGGCTTCGAGCAGGACGTCCAACGCTGCTTCGGTTTCGTTTAGTTCTGGTGCGTTGGTGGGGTCCCGCTCACATGCGCCTGCGAGTTCGGCGACGGTCATGCCGTCGCGTCCTTCGTTCACGAGGGCGTGCAGCGCCACCGCCGCGAGTGCGTCCGGATGTTGGGAGCCCTGGGCGTCTTGTGAATTCGCCACATTTCGAAACTACACGACGGAGCGGTCGAATGCGCTGTGGGGAAGTGGCGTAGGCATGCCGCATGAGCAGCCGCGGCGAAATTCGCCGCGGCTGCTCCGTCCAGTCGTAGGACGGCCTCGCGCTCGACCTGCTACCCGGACTCGGCCGTGCCACGCACCCGATCCGTTATTCGGGTGCGGCCCCCGTCTCGCGCTCGACCTTCCAGCCGGCGTTTAGCGGGCTCAGGAAATAGGGGGGCTCGTCGGTGGCTAGACGTTCGTCGTAGTTGTAATTCTTGATATAGCCGGTGCCGCCCGATGTGCCGACCGGGCCACGGAACTTTTGGGCGACCGCGCCATATATGTTCAGTTCGCCCAGGTTTTCGCCGCAGCCGAAGTTGTCGACCACGAATGAGTGGCTGGTGGAGAGGATCGCCGCGTAGATCCACGGGTTGGTCAGCGAGCCGCTGGCGTTGCCACAGCCTCCGCGTCCTTCTTCTTTGATCGGGTGATAGACGCGAACGTATTCGGTCGCGATCAGGCCGAGCGTGGTCGTGCCGGACGGTTCGGTGCCAAGTTTGCCTTCGACGCTGGTTGGGTAGACGCTGCCGTTGACGATGAGGTTGTCTTCGGCGGCGATCGTCAGCGATTCGCTATACGTACCCTTGACGTACACGTTCCCGCATTCGTTCTCTTTGCTGGTCTCGTTGCTTTCGTCCGATTCTTCTGGGGTGTAGGTATACCCGCAGCCTTCGCCGGTCTGCACGTAGATCAACCCATTTTTGGGCCATTTGAGCGATTTCAGTTTTTCAAGTTTTTTGGTTGCTTTGTTGTAGTTGGTTACGGCGATTTCTTTGGTCGTGCCGTTCAATTCCAGATAGGTGACGCCAGTGAACTTGTTTTCTTCTTCCACATACGAACGCAAGCTTTTGTCGCTTTCGGGAGCCTTGAGTTCTTCGCCTTTGGTGGGTTCTTTCTTGAGATCGTTGTATGTCGGTTCGGACCCTTTGGCGCAGGCTGGCCAGGTACCGCCGTTGATTTCCACAGAGTCGGTATGTCCCGGGCGCCCGAAGTTGAGTTCTTTGCTACAGGTCACGTTGGTTGCGTCGTCGGTGTGAAACGGGCCGTTAACGCTGTCTTCCTTGGCAAAAAGGATCGTCTGGCATTTCGCACCGGTTTTGGTTCGTTCGGCATAATATTTTTCGCATTCGGTCGTCGAATCGCCGGCGATCGTGGGATCCTCGACTTCGTATTGGGTGAAGTACACGTAGTTGAGGAAGCCGATGACGTGGAAGGTGGCGATCACCGTGCGCTTGTCCGTGCCGGCGTAGCCCGTCGATTCGATCCGGAAGGTGTTGGCCAGCGCACCCGTCGATTGGATCATCGAGCCAAATGGGTTGGTTGTCAGGCATTCTTTGGTGCCGCCCGGCGCGGTACTTGCCACCAGCAGTTTGATCGTGTAGTGGCCGTTGTATTCGTTTTCCTTGGTTTCGTACGATTCTTTGCCTTTAGACAGCAGGTTTGAGGGCGTTTTGCACGTCTCCCAGTAATCGGGGTTGCTCTGCAGCTGATACTCGTACTCCTGCACGCCACCAAGCGCGGCGTAGTAGGCCTGCTTTTGGATGATTTCGTTGCGCGATAGCTTGGCGTCTCCAGTTACGGCGGTGTAGGAGGCGACCAGCAGTAGGCCTGTGACGATCATCACGCCCAGCGCGATGATCATCGTAAACCCGTCCTCGGAGCGGGCGCAGGTGCGTAGTCGGTTGAGCGTTTTGATCATTCGCATGGCTTTGCTTCGATCGGGGTTTCGGCGTTGGGCACGCTAAAGGACAGGGTCACAAGTGTTTTGAGGTCTGTGCTGCGAGCTTCGGTTACGTTTTTGTCAACGGGTCCCTGGCGGAAGTTGATTTCCACGGCAGCGGCTTCTTCCGCGCCTTTGGCGGTGAGGATGTTTTCGGCGCCTTTGGTTTCCAGGCCGATCTGTTTCAGCGTGCTGAGGCCTTCTGTTTCGGAGCTTAGTTTGCTGGCTTCCTTACTATATTTATAGTACTGAAACATCGGTTCGATTTCAGTTTCTTTTCCTTTGACGGGGTTCTCCCATATGTGTTCCCCAAGGCGCGTTTCTGTCTTTGTCGCGGGAAATGTGAATTTGGGCCAAGTTCCGCCATTGCTTTGGTATGTCCTGTTGACGAGTAGGCCGGTGCTCTTTTGCCACACGATTTCATGCTTGTAGGCGGTCGAGATTTCCGCTTCTTTGCTGTACGCGTTGATGAATACGAGCTTAGCTTCGCTATTGCTTGTGGTTTCCATGCTGCCTACCTGGATCGGAACGAATTCCGACGCGATGCAGGCCGAGTGCAGTTCTCCCACAACCTTTGTCATCGTGGTTCTGCCGATCTGGGTCGCTTGTACAACATCGGTGACGCGCGCGGCCTGCTGAACGGAGACGTCGAGGATTGCATACAGGGCGCCGACGACAACCACGGCGCTGAACATCGCCACCAGCGTTTCGATTAGCGTGAAGCCATGCTGGTCGCGGCGGAGGCTGGCTAGTGTGGGGCGCGATGGTCTCATCAGCAGGAAGACGCTTTCGCTACCGTTATCGAGTCTTTGCTTCCGGGTGAGGTGTACGTTTCTTCTTTTTGTTTGAGGTAGATCGTGTCGCTGTGTTCGGTCGTCGAGTTGAGGTTTGCTTCGAACGTGTAGGTATGTTTTTCCGCCGGGTTATAGAGACACACCTGCTCCTTACCAAACGCCTGGAAGGGGTGTTCTAGATGCCCGAGCGTCGTGGTTTCCTGCGTATGTTCGAGGTTGGCGGCCGAAGCGTTGCTGGGGACGGGGGCTTTGGCGCAGGTCGTGTTGGTGATCTTTACTTTGTAGGCTGTGCTCGCAAGTGCGCCCTGGGCCGCGCTGGTGCCGGTGTAGACGTTGACCTGCAGGTAGGTCATTGGCACCTTGACTTCGGC
>DATNKN010000380.1:0-13383 GCA_035603375.1 Solirubrobacteraceae bacterium | reverse complement strand
TCGCGCACCGCCGGTCTGTCGGTTGCCGATGTGGATAGTGCTCTGGGCGAGCGGCGTGCGCTTGTGATTGCTTGGCTAAATCGCGGCACGCTGCACCTCGTGCGCAGCGAGGACTACCCATGGCTACAGGCGCTGACGGCGCCGCGCATGGTCACGGCCAACGCGCGAAGACTGGCGCAGGAGGGCGTCTCGCCCGCCGACGCCGACCGCGCGGTGAAGGCGATCGAGCGTTCCCTGGCCGAGGAGGGTCCGCTCACGCGCGCGCAACTACGCGAGCAAATCACGGCAACGGGTGTGCGCACGGAGGGGCAGGCGATCGTTCACCTGCTGGTGCTCGCCTCCATTCGCGGTCTCATCGTGCGCGGGCCGATGCTCGCTGGCCAGCACGCTTTCGTGCTCGTGCACGACTGGCTTGGGGTGACAGGGCCGGTCGATCGCGAGCGCGCCCTGGGAGAGCTTGCCCGTCGCTACCTGCTCGGCCATGCTCCCGCGGATGAGCGCGACCTCGCAAAGTGGGCGGGGCTTCCGCTGCGCGACGTCCGCCTCGGACTGAGCATGATTGCCTCTCAACTGACGCAGCGCCGGGACGGTCTACTCGATCTCGCTGGGCGAGGATCGCCGGCGGCCTTGCCGCGGCCGCTCCTGCTCGGTGCCTTCGACCCTGTCCTGCTCGGCTGGTGCTCGCGGGAGACGATCCTCGGAGCGCACCACCAGGTGATTACTGTAAATGGGCTCTTCCGTCCCTTTGCGCTCATCCGCGGTCGCGCCGCAGCCACGTGGAGTCTGCCCGCGGGGAAGGTGGTGCTGGAGCCGTTCCGTCGTTTGAGCCGCGAGGACGCCGTCGCACTGGACGCCGACGCCGAGGACGTCGCGCGCTTCCTCGCCGCGAGGCAATAGAGCTTCGAACTTTGGGGTGCCCCCGGCACATGTGCCGGGGGTCGGGCCGTACATGTACGGCCCGAAACGCAGGGCCGCATGCGGCCCTGCTCGGGGCGCGCATGCGCGCCCCGTGATGGCGCGCATGTGCGCCATCACCAGTATCTAACATATGGGTTATGTCGAAAGCGAAGAAGCCGTTCCTGCAGCGCTCGCGCACGCAGCGGCTCTGGCTGCTCATGCTCACCGCCGGGTCGGTCCTGCTCGTGATCGCCGCCGAGCGCGACATCCAGCGTCGCCCGGCCGATCGGGTGCGCGGCAACAGGCTGCTGTGGCGACTGGTCAGCCTGAACGCGCTCGGCTCGCTGAGCTACTTTCGCTGGGGTCGCCGAGCGTAGCCTGCCCGTCTGTCAGCGACCGAACCAGCGCGCGCGCCGGCTCGAGCCGAACTCGCGCTTGTCCGCCGCGAGCGCGGCGGAGGGCTCGCCGAAGGAGCCCGTTGGTTTCTCTCCGGAGAGGAAGTCCACCTCGACGCGGCCGATCCGACCGGCGCCGAACTCGATGTAGCAAATGCCGCGACCGTCATATGGCGCGGGCTGCTCGCCACCACGGATGCTCGCGATCAGCGACTTGGCCACCACCCGAGCCGCTCCCTCGGCAAACACGCCCGCCTTTGGCGCACCCACAGCGGCGACGTCACCGACCGCATACACGCCCGGAAACCGCGTCGCGAGCGTCCTGGAGTCCACGGGCACGTACCCGTCCTCGGTCATGCCACTGTCGATGACCACCTGCGGCGCTCGGTGCTTGGGGACGCCGAGGAAGAGGTCGTATGGCATCTCCCCGCCGCCGTCGAGCACGGCCACGCGACGCGCCGGATCGAGCGAGCTCACGCGCCTGCCCGGGACGAAGTGGATGTCGCGCTCGGCGAATGCGGCTTCCAGTGCGCGCGAGGTGTCGGGCGAGGGTGGCACGGGAGTGCCGAGCGGCAGCACGAAGGAAATCTCGCAGTCGCCGCGCACGCCCCGCTCAGACAGATGGTCATGCAGTAGCAGCGCGGTCTCGCTCGGCGCCGGGGGACACTTGAACGGCGCACCGCACACACCGACGATCGCTCGTCCCCGCGAGAAGCTGGGGAGCAGCTCGCCCAGGCGCTGCGCACCGGCAACCGAGTAGAACTCATTGCCGCCCTCGAGCAGGCCCGGTGTGGCGTTGAAGTCGTAATCGGCGCCGAGCGCCACGACCAGGATGTCGGCCTCGTAGGTGCCACCGTCGGTGCTAGCCCGGTGGGCATCGGGATCGATCGCGACGACCGTCTCCCGTACGAAGCGCACTCCGGGCTTGACGATCTCGCGGTAAGGGAGGCGCACGGCGTCCAGCGTGGTCCTACCGAACATGACGTCGAGCTTTGAGTATCCGAAGACAAACGAGTCGCTCTTGTCGATCAGCGTCACCTCAACGTCCTCGCCGAGCGTCTCCGACAGCGTGCTCGCAAGCTCCAACCCACCGAAGCCCGCTCCCAGCACGACCACGCGCGTCTTCATCCAGCGAGCATAACCTCACGCCTCCCTGGGGCAGCTGCTCGCGGCCGAGCTTGGCTCCCCGTCCGCGTGGTTTTCTGACGCCGTATGCGTGTGGTTCCGCTGTGCCGTAGAGCGCCGCCTCGACCTGCGAGCGCCTTGCTGGACGGGCGTTCTATCGTGGTGCATATACTTAAAGGAAGGGGCCGAGTGTGGTCGAACTCGATCGTGTAGCCGGGCGCGTGTATGCGGCGGCTTGACAGTCGAGTCCCGCGAAACATAGCCAGCGCGCGAAGCGAGGATCGCGATGCACAGCGGAATCGATAGCAATGGTTGGCAGTCGAGTGCGACGGCGTTTGGGATCGTTCAGCAACAGTTCGATTCGCGCACGAGCGTGATCTCGGTCGAAGGGGACCTCGATCTCGCCACCGCGCCGCGCTTGAAGTGGATGCTCGCCGACTCGCTGGATGTCGGCAGAACCCGACTCGTGCTGGATTTCTCGCTCGTCACGTTCATGGACTCGACCACCCTGGGGGTGCTTGTCGGCGTCGCTAGGAAGCTCGAGGCGGGAGCACGATTGGCGATCGTGTGTGTGCGGCCCAACGTACTGAAGATCTTCGAGTTTGCCGGACTTGACGGTGCGTTTGCGATCTTCGCGACGCTCGACGAGGCGCTCGCTTACGTGCAGGAGAAAGAAGCTTGGGCAGGTTAAGCGATAGCAACTCGCCAAGGGCGAGCGACGTTCCGGCGCTCGTTCGCTCACGTCGGCGGTTGGCGGCGAGCGCGGTGCTCGCGTGCTGTGCGCTGGCCGGCGCGTGTATTCCCGCTTGGGCGGCGGCACCGAATCATGTGAAGGTGGGATTCGGCTCGTCCGCATCGGGCCAGCGAGCAGCTCCGCCGATCGCCGTGGCGGTGCCCGAACAGGCGTTACGAGTGCAACGCGCGGTGGAAGCCCGCCAACCACCAAGCCAGGGCCAAGGCGAAGAGTCGGACGCGGCGCAGCACCAACAATGGAATCGGAGTGGTCACGAACACGCTGGGCCGGGCGACCCCGAACAGGGAGGTTCGGACGATCACGAACATGCCGGGTCGGGCGGCCACGAACAGGGCGATCCGGGTGGTCACGAACAGGCTGTCCAAGACAGCCAACGCAAAGAACCCAGCGAGGGTCGAGAAGCCGACGCTGGGCGGGCGACTTCGCGCACGTCGCATCGCCGCGGGGGAGACACGCACTCCACTTTGACCACGGCCCTCTCGCGCCCATCAGGCGAAGGGCTCGTGTCCGTGGCTTCACCGAGTCGCCGCTCAACAGTCGTGCGTGCGGCTGTCGGCACGAGCGTAGCGGGCACATCCAGGGCGACCACGCCCAGTGCGCAGACCACGACAGCAACTCCGACGGCGACAGCATCAGCGAGCCCGCCTGCGACAGCGACCCCGACGGCGACAGCCTCAGTGAGCCCGCCCGCAACAGCACCGGTGGCCGTGAGCCAGCCGGTGGCGATCCAGACCGCGCCGGCGCCGGCTGGCAGGACGTCGCAACACGCCGCCGCCGGCCGCCGGCCGCAGGCCGCACGCGGACACAAGCGCGAGCACAAGCGACCCGCTGCCAGGAACGCTACCTCGCATACAGCCTTGACTGCCGCTGTCGCGCCGACGGCGGCAGGGACCGTCGCATCGGCACACGCAGGCGCCGGTCGCGCCGAGCGTCGCGCCGCGGTTGCGCACGGGGTCGCCGGTCGCGGGCGTCCGTCGCCGATCGTCACGACGATCACCAAGATCGTCGACGTGGTGCCGACACCGGTGCGCGTCCTGATCGGCGTGCTGCTCGCGCTCGCGATCGCGCTCGGCCTACGTTCGACCCTCATCGCGCTGCGTGCCCGCCGACTCGAGGCCCAACGCGGCGAGCTGCTTGAGGACGTCGGCCTGCTTCAGGCGGCGCTGCTGCCCGTGCCGCCCGCTCGGCTCGGCCCGGTGGGCACCTCGGTGGCCTACCGGCCGGCGGAGGGCCCGGGGGCGGGCGGCGATTTCTACGACGTGTTCGCGCTTGACGACGGCCGGCTTGCGGTCATCGTGGGGGACATCTCCGGGCACGGACGACAGGCGTTGCCGCACACGGCGCTGGTGCGCTTCACGCTGCGCGCATACCTCGAGGCGGGCCTCTCGCCACGTAGCGCGGTGCAAACCGCTGGCGCCGTGCTCGAGCGCCAGCTCGGCGAGTCGTTTGCCACGGTCGTGGCCGCCACCTACCATCCGCGTGAGCGCAAGCTGGTGTATGCGTGTGCCGGTCATCCGCCGCCGATCGTGCTCGGCTCGCGACCAATAACCCCGATCACCGTCGGCTCCTCGCCGCCGATCGGAACCGGGATGCGCACCGGCACTCGCCAGACCGCGATATCGGTGCCGGGACACTCCCAGGTGTGTTTCCACACCGATGGAGTCACAGACGCACGGGTTGCGGGCGAGCTGTACGGCGCCGAGCGACTGCAGCACGCGCTGGGCGCGCTTGGGTCCAGGGCGACCGCGCCGGTGCTCCTCGAAAGGGTGGCCGGGGAAACCGACTCGCGCCCGGACGACATGGCCGCATGCGTGCTGTGTGTCGAGGGTGGCGCTGATGCCCCGGTTGTGCTCGCCGAGGAAGTCGAATTCAGTCGCGAGGAGTTGGCGGGCGACCGCGCCTTGCGCTTCCTGCTCGCCTGTGGGGTGGCACGTGACGAGACAACCGAGATCCTGCGCTCTGCCCGGGCCGTTGCGCAGCGTGAGGGCACCGTGCTGCTTGACCTGTGCATCGTCGGCGGGCATCCGAGGGTTACCGTGCTGCGCAACAACGTCGAGCACCTGCACATACCCAGCGCGACATTGCGAGCTGGTTTTGGGGGGTCGCGGTAGTACTCGAGCCCGAATCGCGAAAGCGTCGCCCGGCGATCCTCGTGGTGGACGACGAGCCGGCGGTGCTTGCCGCGGTGGCCCGCGACCTGCGACGTGGCTTCGGCGAGCGCTTCCGGATATTGCGCGCAGGTTCGGGGGCGCAGGCGCTTGAGGTCCTGCGGGAGCTGCGCGCACGCGGCGAGCTTGTCGCGATGTTGATCGCCGACCAGCGGATGCCTGGTATGCCTGGTACGGAGTACCTCGTGCAGGCGCGCAAGTTCGTGCCCGACGCAAAGCGGGTGCTGCTGACCGCATATGCCGACACGGAGGCCGCGATCGCGGCGATCAACGAGGTGGCGCTCGACTACTACCTGCTCAAGCCGTGGGATCCGCCGGAGGAGCAGCTGTTTCCGGTGGTCGAGGACCTGCTCACCACCTGGGAGGCCGGCGCGGCACTCGAATCCGGCGGCGTGCGCGTGGTGGGACATCGCTTCTCGCGCGAGTCTCACGACCTGCGTGACTTCCTGGTGCGCAATCGCATCCCGGCTCGCTGGCTGGACGTAGAGCGCGACGGCGAGGCGCGCGAGTTGTTGCGCGTGGCCGGCGTCGACGCCGACCGCCTGCCGGTGGCTCTGCTGGAGGACGGCGCGGTGCTCGAGCGCCCCACGATCCTCGAGCTGGCCGAGCGCCTCGGCGTGAGCGGTGCCCCGGCTCAAGACCATTACGACCTGGTCGTCGTCGGCGGTGGGCCGGCGGGACTCGCGGCAGCCGTTTACGGTGCGTCGGAGGGCCTGAGGACGGTCATGGTCGAGCGCGAGGCACCCGGTGGGCAGGCCGGCCAGTCCAGTCGGATCGAGAACTACCTCGGCTTTCCTGCCGGCCTCAGCGGCTCGGACCTGGCGCGGCGTGCGACCGACCAGGCGCGGCGCCTTGGCGCCGAGCTGCTCACGGTGCAGGAGGCTGTTGGCCTGCGCGCGGAGGGCTCGGCGCGCCTGGTGGACCTGAGCGGCGGCGGCTCGCTCAGCGCTAGCTGCGTGATTGTCGCCTCGGGCGTGTCCTATCGTCAGCTCGATACGCAGGGCTTCCCCGAGCTGACCGGCGCCGGTATCTACTACGGCGCGGCCATGACCGAGGCGCGCGGTTGCGCCGAACAGCAGGTGGTCGTGATCGGCGGCGCCAACTCGGCCGGCCAGGCCGCCGTGTACTTCAGCGGCTACGCCGCGCGCGTCACGATGCTCGTCCGCGGCCCGTCGCTTGAGAAGTCGATGTCCCACTACCTGATCGAGCAGATCGCCGCCCAACCCAACATCAAGGTCCGCACTGGCGCCTCGGCTATTGCCGCCGAGAGCGAGGAAGGGCGTCTGACAGGCCTGCGCGTGAAGGGCCCCGAAGGAGAGGACACCGTGGCGGCCGACGCGTGCTTCGTATTCATCGGAGCCTCTCCCCGCACCGATTGGCTGGACGGCGTGCTCGCACGCGACGAGCGCGGTTTCATCCTCGCTGGTCGCGACGCCCAAGCCAATGGTTGGTCCTTGCAGCGCGAGCCTTACGTCCTCGAGACCACCGTCCCCGGCGTGTTCGTCGCCGGCGACGTGCGCGCGCGCTCGATCAAGCGCGTCGCCAGTGCCGTTGGTGAGGGCTCGATGGCCGTCTCCCTGATCCACGAATACCTGGTGGACGCGTGAGCGAGCGGTCCGTCACGCTCGAGGAGCTGCGCGGCGTCGATCTGTTCGACAGCCTCGACGACGCTGAGCTGGCCGAGTGGGTGCCCGTGGCTCACCCTCGCATCGTTCTTGCCGGCGAGGTGGTCGCCGAGCAGGGGGAGGAGCCCCCGGGTCTGCAGCTTCTCTTGGAGGGGCGCGCCCAAGCTTTCATTCTCGCCCGAGGTCAAAGCGAGCCGGTCGGCCATCACACCGCGCCGACTTGGATGGGTGCGATTGCGGTACTCACCGGGGGCACGCTCGGCGTACGTATGCAGGCCGAGACCGATTGCCGCCTAGCGACGGTCGCTCCCGAGGACTTCAAGCGTCTGGCCTTCGCTCAGCCCGAGATCCACCAGCGCGTGATGCGCCAAGTCGCCCCGGTCATGAGCCGCATCACCGAGCGCGAGCAGAACCAGGAGCGCCTCGCCTCCCTCGGCACGATGGCCGCGGGGCTGGCGCACGAGCTGAACAACCCGGCGGCTGCTGCCCGCCGCGCCGCCGCGCAGTTGACAGAAGCCCTTGATGCGATCGGCTCCGCCCTGGCCTCGTTCGTGGAGGCTGGAATCGAGCGCGAGGACGCCGAGCGGCTCCTAAAACTGCAACAGCAGGCCGTCGCCCAAGCAGCCTCGGCCACAGCGCTCGATGCCCTGGACGCCTCCGATGCCGAGGATGACCTGCTTGCGCGGATGGAGGACTTGGAAGTGGAGGAGCCCTGGCGTCTTGCCGAGCCGCTGGCGGCGGCCGGCGTGGATCAGGCGTGGCTGGATAGCGTCGCCGAGCTGGCCGGTCCCGCGAGGGGCGCAGCGCTGCGCTGGGTCGCTGCCACGCTAACCGCGGGCCGCCTGTCGGGCGAGCTGTGCGAGTCCACCGAGCGCATGACCGCGCTGGTGGGGGCGGTGAAGTCCTATGCCTACATGGACCGTGGCAGCCTGGTCGAGGTGGACATCCACGAGGGCATCGAGACCACGCTGACCGTGCTCGGCTACAAGCTCAAGCACACCTCGATCGTGCTCGAGCGCGACTACGACCGCACGTTGCCGAAGCTCATGGTGCGCGGGTCGGAGCTGAACCAGGTGTGGACGAACCTGCTCGACAACGCGATCGACGCGCTAGGCGAGCAGGGCACGATTATCATCGCGACGCGCTCGGAGGGGGACTGCGCGGTGGTCGAAATCGCCGATGACGGTCCGGGGATCCCCGCGGAGCTTGCCTCGCGCGTTTTCGACCCCTTCTTTACGACCAAGGAGGTTGGGCACGGCACAGGCCTTGGCCTGGCCACCGCCCGGCGGATCGTTGTGGATCGCCACGATGGGTCGCTCACACTTGACAGTCACCCTGGCCGCACCGTCTTGCGCGTGCGGCTCCCCTTCACTCAAAAAACCTGATCGGAGCGAATGGATGTCTACATGTACTCATCTGGAGCATGTTCAAATCACGGAGCTGCCCGAGTCGGTGGAGGGCTGTGAGGACTGCTTGCGCATGGGAGGTGAGTGGCTGCACCTGCGCATCTGCTTGGAGTGCGGCCACGTCGGCTGCTGCGACAGCTCGCCCAACCGCCACGCCACGGCCCACAGCCAGGCAAGCGGGCATCCGCTGATGCGCTCTCTGGAGCCGGGCGAGACGTGGTCATGGTGCTTCGTGGATGAGATCGCGCTGCAGATTCCGCAGGTGCAGGGCGAAACGCGGATACCGCCATCGCCGCTGGGTGGTTGACGCGATTGTTTGCAGGAGGCTAGAGTCCAGCATGTGACGCTCGTATTGCTCACCGGAGCCACACGCGGGATTGGCGCCGCCGCCGCGGTGGAGCTGGCGCGGGAAGGCGTCGAGGTGGCGCTCGTGGGCCGTGAGCGTGAGCGTGTGGAGGCTGTCGCCACGCAGGCCCGAGCGGCCGGCGGGGGTGCCCCCGTGCACGAGCACGTCGCCGACCTGACGCTGATGAGCGACGTTCGCGCGCTCGCCGAGGAGGCGCGCGAGCGCTACGCGCACATCGACGTGCTCGCCAACAACGCCGGCGCGCTGTTTGCCTCGCGAGAGGAGACCTCCGAGGGTTTGGAGCGGACGTTCGCGCTGAACCACCTCGCTCCGTTTCTGCTCACGAACCTGCTGCGCGACCCCTTGGAGGGAGGACGTGTCGTGACGACAGCCTCCGACGCCCACAAGTCCGGGCGCCTGGACCTCGAAGACCTGCAGTCGCGGAAGTCCTACGCCGCGATGCGTGTGTATGGCACCACGAAGCTGTGCAACATTCTCTTCACGCGCGAGCTTGCGAGGCGCGCGCCGGAGCTGCACGCCAATTGTTTTCACCCCGGGGTTGTGCGCACCGGCTTTGGCAAGAACGAAAGCGGCGTGTGGAAGCTCCTGACGACGCTCGGCGCGCCCTTCTTCCGCTCGCCACAGCGCGGTGCCCGCTCGCTGGTGTGGCTTGCCATCTCCGAGCAGGCGGCAGCGCTCACCGGCGAGTACGTGCAGGATGAGAAGGTACTTGCGCCCAGCGCACAGGCCCAAGACGAGGTGCTCGCCGACGGCCTATGGGAGCGCAGCGCCGAGCTGGTGGGCTTGCCCGCCGACGCGCCCGCCTGATCGGCTCACGCCTGTCGACGCGCGCGTGTCGATACCCTGAGATGGCGCAATGGCGGCTGGCGAAACCACTGGCGGGCAATCGCGGAACCTGATTCTCGCGGCGATGATCTTCGCCGTGTCGATGACGTTCATCGACCAGACGATCGTTTCGATTGCTGCCCCCGAAGTACAGAAGGAGCTTGGGCTGACCAGCACCGGTGTGCAATGGGCGGTCAATGCGTATCTGCTCTCGCTGGCCGCGCTGTTCGCCTTCGGCGGCCGCCTGGCCGACACGGTCGGCCATCGCAAGATGGTGACGCTCGGCGTAGTCGTGTTCGCCGCCTCCTCGGCGATGTGCGGGTTGACGCCGAAGGGCAGCCTGGCCGAGGCGTGGATCGTGACATTCCGCATCGTCCAGGGCGCGGGCGGGGCGATCATGTTTCCGGCGGCGCTTGCGATCGTTGTGCAAACGTTTGCTCTGCGCGAACGAGGCAAGGCGCTTGCGATCTTCTTCGGCATCGCAGGTGGACTCACTTCGATCGGTCCGATCCTCGGCGGCTACCTGACACAGTGGACCTGGCGGGCGATTTTTTGGGTGAACATCCCTGTGGCGATTATCGCCCTGGTGCTGATCGTGCTATCCAAACCGGTCACGGTGCACCGTCCCGCGCGGATGGACTATCGCGGCTTGGCGCTGATCGCCTCCGGAGTGGCACTCAGTGTGTTCGGCTTCCAACAGTCGACGGTCTGGGGTTGGAGTGATCCCGCCACCGGCGCGTGCATCGCTGTGGGTGCGGCGCTGCTGGTTGTGTTCTACTTCGTGGAGGCTCGCACGGTTTCGCCATTGATCGCCGTCAGCATCTTCCGCATCAGACCGTTTCTGGTCGAGAACATGGTGCTCGGTATCGCGATGCTCGTGTTTCTGCCGGTGTTCTTCTTCGCCAGCGAGTACGCGCAGATCGCCCTCGGCAAGACGCCCTCGGAGGCTGGGCTGTACCTCCTGTATTTCTTCATCGGGTTCGTGATCGCAGCGCAGATCGGGGGACGGATGCTCGACCGGGGTGGGGCCAAGCGCCCGGTGGTGCTCGGTTGTGCGCTGGGAGCCGTCGGCTTCTGGTTGTGGTCCGGGAAGGTCACCGGACTGGACTTCAACACGCAGCAGTGGGACATCATCATCGCCGGCGCCGGCATGGGATTCATGCTCGGTCCGGCCAGCACGGATGCCGTCAGTCGGGCCTCGCGCCTCTCCTATGGAGAGGCGACCGGGATCACTCAGACGGTCCGCAACTACGCGGCCAGCCTCGGGCTCGCGATCCTCGGCACGATCCTGGTCTCACAGATGCGCTCGCGTGTCGCCAGCTCGTTGATCACGCTCGGCGTGCCGAGCGCGAAGGCGCACGCCGAGGCGTCCAACATCGCCCAGTCGCGCAGCGGAAGCGTGAGCGCGATTCCCCACTTCGTGCGGCTCGACTTCGCCTATGCGACGCGCTCGGTGCTCTATGTGATGGCGGCGATCATGGCGGTGGCGGCGATCACGGCGTTCGTCGGTCTGCGAACCGGGGTACAACAGGAGCTGGACGCAGAGGAGCAGGACCCAGCCGAGCCAGATCCCGAACTGGAGGCAGCTACCTAACATGATCGAACCTTCGGAAAGATTGTCTGTCGGCGGTGGCCGTTATGGTCGGCGTGTCATGACCCGCTTCCGCAGGCAGATCCTGACCATCACGGTGCTTGCCGCCGCATTGGTCTCGGTCGGTGTGATCGCCGCTTCAGCGGCGCCCGCCGTGAAGATCACGAACTGCAACAGCGCAAGTAGCCATCCCAAGGCGCTGACGCTCACGTGCGGCGATGGCAACACAGTTCTCAGCAAACTGCGGTGGTCGAGCTTTGGGGGCGTCAGTGCGCAGGCCAGCGGCACATTTGAAATGAACACGTGCACTCCAAACTGCGCGGCGGGCAAGGTTGTGCGCTACCCGGTGGCGGTGAAGGCCAGCAACATCCGCAAATGCAAAGCCGGCCTGCGTGTGTACAACAAGCTGAGCCTGAAGTTTACCGCTCGCGCGCCCAAATCGGCGAGTAGCCTGAAGAACTGGACCTTGGGCTGTCCCATCTGAGTGCGCAGGTCCTCGGCTGCGGTGGTTCGCTCAGAACAAGCGCTGCTGTGGGGCGGTTGGCTCGACAGGCGGATTCCTCGGCTCTGGTAAGGGCCTGGGACCGCGTCTGAATCCATTGCCGGCGTTGCGCCCGCGCACCAGTCCTGCCAGCCGCTTGCGCTCCTCCCCCGGAGCGTAGGCGCCGCTTCGGTAGAGCTCCTCGTATCGCTCGACCAGCTCGGGACGCTGCGTGCGCAACCATTCCATGAACACCTCCTTTACCCCATCACGCAGGTGCAGGGCGACTCCGCCGATGCTCCTCGCGCCGGCATCGATCGCGCCCTGCAGTAGCGGTTCGAGCTGATGCGGGGCGTCGTTGATCCCCGGCATGAGCGGGGCGATCAGCACGCCCGTGGGGATGCCGGCGCGGTTGAGCTCGGCGACTGCCTCCAGGCGCGCGCGGGGGTTGGGAGTGTGAGGCTCGGTTGCGCGCCATGCGCGCTCGTCTAGTGTCGGGATCGACAGGGTGGCGCCAAAAGTGGTGCGCTCGGCTATCTGGAGCATCAACGGCAGATCGCGCAAAAGTAGCGGCGACTTGGTGAGCACCGAGCACGGGTTGGCCGCGTCGCGCAGCGCCTCCCAGATGCCCCGCATGAGCCGGTAGCGGCCCTCCACCCACTGGTAGGGGTCGGTGTTGGTGCCGAGCGCCACGTGCTCGCGCTTCCACGACGGCCTCGCCAGCTCGCGGCGCAGCACCTCTGGCGCGTTGACCTTGACCACGATCTCCCGCTCGAAGTCGCGGCCGGCGTCGAACCCCAGATACTGGTGGGTTGGGCGGGCGAAGCAGTAGACGCAAGCGTGGCTGCATCCCCTGTAGGGGTTGATCGTCCAACTGAACGGCATCCGCGATCGGGAGGGCACTCGGTTGAGCACCGAGCGGGCGCGGACCTCGTAGAAGCGCATGTCGAGCGCCTCGGGAGCGTCGAAATGGCGCACCATCGCGTCGTCGCGATATCCCGGCAGTCGTCGCTGCTTGTCAGCCTCGTCGGTCAGGTTGCTCCAGCGCACGAACATATGTTCGCATATGTCGGCGCGGCTCGACTGTGCGCGTCTGGTCGGGCGTAGGCCGCGACGTGGTAGCCGCGCGAGCACGCAAAAGAGATCCGCTCGCCGCCGGGCCTTGCGGCCTCCCCACCGGCGGCGAACGGGGCCCCCCGCGCTCGTCCTATCCCCGACCTACTTCTTGGGGCAGGGCACCTTGATGCTGGCGGTCGATGTTTCGCCGCTCAGGAATTTCAGTTCTGTCTTTCCCGGGAAGCCGCCCTTCGGGCACTTGCTTGGCACGCTCCCATAGGAGACGAGCTTTTTGCCCTGTAGGTATGCCGCGCCGACCCTGATTTTGATTGACAGCACCGACGCGTATGGGGCTTCCGGGACGGTTGTCACGAGCGGCACGATGGCCGTGAGCTTAGGTCCGAATGGCTTGGCGGCCGAGGAGATCTTGCCCGTGGAGAGGATTTCCAGGTCCACCGGCGAGGTGCCTTCGGTGAAGAACGACAGGTTCCCACCGGGTGTGAAGAACGCCTGGACGGTCGCTTTCTCCTGCACTCGCGTTCCGCCGAAGGCGACCACGCCGAGCACTTCACCCTTAGGGCTGGCGACTGACTTCTTCGGGCATCGCGAGGTTTCGTGGCTTTCGAGAATCGCGCTCGAGCAGGTCGCGAATCCGGCGGTGTGAAGCTTGGTTCCCGCGGGCAGATACACGAC
>DATNKN010000356.1:0-3017 GCA_035603375.1 Solirubrobacteraceae bacterium | reverse complement strand
CGTGCCCGCGGGCACTTCGCCGGCCTGCGGCTCAAACCAGCGCGTCAGGCGGGTTGCCTCGTGGCCTTCGATCGTCGGGCGCACGTCGGCGATCGTCATCAGTAGGCGGATCGAGCTGCCGATCTGCAGGTCGGCAGCGTTGGGCTGATCGCCGCCGAGCACGCCGTCGGCGATCCACGCGTCGATGTGGTCCAGCTGTGCCCTCAGCGCCGCCAGGTCGGCCTTCACGATGTCGTCCTCGGCATGGTTGCGACGCGCCATCAGCTTCGCGGTCAGCGGCAGCGCCGGGCGCAATAGCGGACGTGGGAGTGGCAGCTTGGTGTCGCCCGCATAGCTCTCCATGGACGCCGCGTCGCGTAGCCAGGCCGCGTCGAGGATGCGCCTCGGCACCGACTGCAGCACCTCGTCGCCCCAACGCTCCGCCTCCAGTACACGCGCGCGTGCGACCGCGTCGGACAGTGGCGGCAATAGCGGTGGCTCGGGCGCGAGCGCATCCAGGCGACGCATGATCGTGCGCGAGCCCGCCAGGCGCTCGCCGTCGATACGCAACCCCGGTACGGTGGTACCGCCATAGCGCAGCGGCCCGATCGCAAGCTGCGTGAGCGGCAGCAGGTCGACGCGCTTGTAGTCGATCGACTTGAGCCGCAGCGCCACCTCGACAGCTGCGCACGGGTGCGATCCGGGCAGCGCATACAGCTTCACGTTCACGCCTCGCAGCATAGGTGTTATCGCCCCTGGCGTGCGTCCTGGCTGGCTCGCCGACCAGTAAGCAGTGCAGGGCGGTGGGAGAGGAAAGGTGCACTCGGGACGCCGGCGCCGCGGGCTTCAGTGCAGGATCGGCGCGCTACACCCATAATCCCGGGCCATGCTGCTAGTCGTCGACGTCGGCAACACGCAAACGCATTTCGGCGCCTTCCGCGGCGAGGAGCTGGTCGAGCACTGGCGTTTCGCCACCGTGCGCGAGTCCACCGCCGACCAGCTCGGCGCGGCGCTACGCAATCTGCTGGAGCTGCGCGGACTGTCCTTCGCGGACCTGAGCGCCTCGATCATCTCCTCCACCGTGCCGCACCTGGAGCCCGAATGGACGGCGATGGCCGCACGCTACCTCGGTCACGAGATGCTCGTCGTCGGGCCCGGGCTGAAGACGGGCATGGCAATCCGCTACGACAACCCGCGCGAGATTGGCGCCGACCGGCTCGTCAACGCCGTCGCCCTGCGCGCCCGCTTCGGCGGGCCAGCCGTGTGCGTGGACTTTGGCACCGCCACCACCTTCGACGTCCTCTCCGCCGCCGGCGAGTACGTCGGCGGGTCGCTGATGACCGGTATGGAGATATCGCTCGACGCGCTCACCGAGCGCGGCGCGCGACTGCCCAAGGTTGAGCTCGCGCCGCCGAAAAGCGTGATCGCCAAGAACACGATCGACGCGATCCGCTCCGGGGTGGTGTTTGGATACGCCGGCGCCGTTGACGCGATCTTGCGCCGCATCTACGACGAGCTGGGCGCGCGCGTCGCAGTCGTCGCGACCGGCGGCCTCGGACGCCTGGTCGTCCCCTTCACCGAGGAGATCGAGGAGGTCGACGATCTGCTCACGCTCACCGGCCTGCGCCTCATCCACGAGATGAACGCTGCGTAGCATGGGCGTATGACAGATGCCCGCCTGACCGACAGCTGGACGCTCGGTCCCCTCACGGTGCCCAACCGTGTGCTGCTCGCGCCGCTGGCGGGCATCGGCAACTGGTTCGTGCGCCTGCAGGCCAAGCGTCACGGCGCCGGCATGGCGGTCTCGGAGATGCTCTCCTCGCACGCGATCTTCCATGGCAACGAGCGCACGTGTGTGGAGATGCTGCGCATTGACCCGCGCGAGCGCGAGGTCGGCCCGGCCGGCTGCAACGGCAGTCTCGACGGGATCGTCTCCGTCCAGCTCTTCGGCCAGGACCCAGACGTCATGCGCGTCGCGGCGAGGGTCGTCGCCGAGGCGGGCGCCGACGCGATCGACCTCAACATGGGCTGCCCCGTCCCCAAGGTCTGCAAGACCGGCGCCGGCGCCGCGCTGCTGGACGATCCCGACGTGGCGGTGAGCGTCGCGCGTGCCGCGCGCGAGGGCAGCGGCCTGCCCGTTACCGTCAAGCTGCGCTCCGGACGGCGTCCCGGCGATAAGAGCGGCTTTGCGCTGGCCCACAGGCTCGTGGGCGAAGCCGGCGTCAGCGCGATCGCCTTCCATCCGCGCTCGGCCGCCGTCCACCACAAAGGCGTCCCCGACTACCAGCTCGCGGCACAGCTGGTGCAGACGCTCGACGCGCCCGTGATCCTCACCGGTGGCTTGAGCGACGCGCAGAGCACGCTCGCGGCCTTCCAGCAAACCGGCGCCGCGGCCATGATGCTCGCGCGTGGCTCGCTCGGCAATCCGTGGCTGTTCGAGCAGCTGCTCGGCGCGCGCCGCGAGGCCCCAACGCGCTCGGAGGTGCTGGGAGAGCTGGAGTGGACGATCGACCGCGCGGTCGAGCATCTCGGCGTCGCGCGCGCGACGCGCTACCTGCGCAAGTTCTACCCCTGGTACGTCGCGCGTCTCGGCCTGGAGAAGGCGCACGCGAAGGCTTTGGGCGAGTCCCTGCAAAGAGCCCCCACACTCGATAGCGCTCGCTATACTGCTGCGCTCGCCGCGCCCGCAGGGGTGGCGATCCCCGCCTGAAGAGGCGGGTTTTTCGTAGCTCGCCAAAGCCAACCTCGCGGAGTCCTCTCACCACATGCCGAAGGACGTCATCCTCACCCCAGAAGGGCTCGAGAAGCTGCAGGAGGAGCTTGAGCTGCTCTCCACCGACAAGCGCCGTGAGGTTGCTCAGCGGATCAAGGAGGCTCGCGAATTCGGCGACATCGCCGAGAACGCCGAGTACGACGACGCCAAGAACGAGCAGGCGATGCTGGAGGCGCGGATCGCATCGCTGGAGGACAAGCTGCGCTCGGCCACCGTCGTCGATGCGTCCGATCTGGATACCAACGTGGTCCGGGTCGGCTCGATC
>DATNKN010000354.1:0-2762 GCA_035603375.1 Solirubrobacteraceae bacterium | reverse complement strand
TGCAGGCGACGCGCAGCTCGCACACTTCGGTCCCGCTCGGCAGCGAGCGCAGCTCTGGGTCTGCGGTCAGATTCCCGGTCATCACGACCCGGTTGATGTTGCTTGCGGCCACGGCTGTTCCTTTCGCCTTGCTTGATGTCTGTAGCGGACGCTACCGGGAACCGCTCTCGCGCGCACGCGGGGAGGTGCGAAACACCTCGTCCCAGTAGGGGGCGCTGATACCGAACCCCCGCGTGTCGTCCTGAAAGTGGTGGCGCATGTGGCGCTCGCGCAGCATCCGTCCGACGCGCGTGCGGGGACGAAAGTGATGCACGTAGTAGTGGAGCATGTCGTAAGCGAGGTAGCCGGCGAAGAAGCCCGCGCCCACCGCGGGCGCGTAGTGCTGTCCGAACACCACGTACAACACGCCGAACACGATCGCGCCGAGCGGAATGCTCACGGCCGGTGGCATGACCAGGCGCAGCGGGTCGTTGGGGTGCTCGTGGTGGATGCCGTGGATGATCCAGTGCATCCGCGCCCCGATGCCGTGGTCGGGCTCGAAGTGGAATACGAGCCGGTGTAGCCAGTACTCGAACAGCGTCCACAGCGCGTATCCGAGCACGAACAGCCCGAGCACCTGCAGGACTCCGAGGAACGACAGCCCCCAGGCCGCCAGCACGACGATCGCCGGTGCGAAGATCAGGATCGGCACGACTGGGTGCACGCGCGAGAAGGCGTCGAGCACGCGCGACTCGAACATCGGCGGGGATGCGCGCAATACGTCGGTACGTCGCACGCTCGGGCCCTCGCCGATCGGCTGCTCACTCATGAGCCGCTGTCCCACTGTGTGCAGAAGCAGCGCTGAGCGCCCCCACAGTCGTTGTCCTCAGCGGCCGCACGCCCCTGAGTGTATTACGCGACGGCCTGCTCCTCGGCGACCGCTTGCTCGGGCTCCTCTTGAGTGGGCGCGGGCTCCTCGCGGGCGGGTGCGGCGCCGGAGCGCATGTCCGGTGCGTCTGGCGTGCCGGGCTTGAGCTTGTTGATGCGAAAGCGCACGACGCCGTCGGTGATGCGCAGGGTGCGATTCAGCTCCTCGATCAGCTCGGCGGTCGAGGCGTGGAATTGCAACAGGTGGTAGTCGGCCGTGGCCTTGTGGTCGATCTGGTAGGTCAGCGCTCGCTCGCCCCAGTCGTCGTGGCGCAGCAGCTCGCCCTTGGCGGCAATCGCCGTACGCACGTCGTCGACGATCTTGGCGCGCAATGGCTCCTCGACCTGCGGGTCGAGCATCAGCACGAGGTCGTATGTGGTGGCAGGCAGGGTCATTTGCACGGGACGGCGACGAGCGGGGGGATCATAACAAGAACGAACAGCTATCCCTCAAGCCGGCCCGGCGGCGCGCTTGGCTCGGATGTCCGCCAGCTGCTCGTCTATCCAGTCTCCGGGGTCGCGCGAGGTCACGATCTCCACGAGCCCCCGCGCTCGTCGCGCGCGCTCGCCAACCGGCATGTCGAGCGCGGCGTGGATCGAGTCGGCCAGCTCCTGGATGTCGAACGGGTTCACCGAGAGGGCGTACTCGCCAAGCTCCTCGTGTGCACCCGTGTTCTCGGAAAGGATCGACACGCCGGCGCGTTCGTTGACGATCGGGCCCTCCTTCGCGACCAGGTTCATGCCGTCGAACATGGCGTTTACGAGCAGCACGTCGTAGTGCTTGTAGGCGGCCATCGCCTCCTCGAGATCGTCGCGCAGCTTCAGTTGGATCGGCATCCAGTCGGGCGTGCCGTGGCGATGGTTGACCACCGCCACCAGCGCCTCGATGCGTTCCAGGTACTCCGCATACTCGGGCACGTCGGTCCGCGATGGCATCAGCTGCGCCACGAATGTCACGCGCTCGCGGAACTCCGGGTGCTGCTCGAGAAACAGGTCGAAGGCGGAGAAGCCGCGCAGCACGTTCTTGCTCAGGTCGGCGCGATCGACGCGCAGGATCAGGTGGTCGCGGCGGCGGCGCAGCAGCTCGCGCTCGAACTCCCCCACGCGCTCGCTCCTTGCGACCTGGCGAGTCGCCACGTGGTCGATCGGAAGCGGGTAGGCGCGCACCCACACCTCCCGATCGCGGAAGCGCACCAGACCGCGCTCGAAGTCCACCTCCAAGTCCATCAGGTCGCGGCAGCACTGCAGGAAATTGCGCCGGTAGGAACGTGTGTGAAAGCCGATGATGTCGTTTGCCAGCAGGCCCGCGTAGATCTCCTCGCGGATGCGCGAGGGCAGCACCCGCCAGGAGTCCGACTGGGTCCACGGTATGTGTACGAAGTGATGCAGGAACACGTCCGGACGGGCGCGCCTGACGAGGTCCGGCAGCGTGTAGAGGTGGTAGTCGTGGACCATCACGACGGGCTCGCTGAGATCCGCGATCTCCTCGACCACCGCGCGCGCGAGGTCCTCGTTGACGGCGTTGTAGCCGAACTCGAACGCCTCGGTCTCATTGCGCCGGATATCGGGCGCGTTACTCAAATCCCACAGGTAGTGCTGGATGAACCACAGCATCGGGTTGGCGATGATGTTGTAGAAGCGGTCGTACGCGTCGGCGTCGGACGTGACGAGCTTCACGCGGTAGTCGGCGCCTTCCGGCGTGTGCACGACGAATGGCCGGCCGTTGTTTCGCTCCGACACCGCGACGTCCTCGTCGCTCATCGCCGACGCCACCCAGGTGACCTCGCGGTGCGTTGCCAGCCCGATCATAGCGGTCACGAGGCCCCCGGTACCGCGCTTGATCTCCCCGTCCGGAC
>DATNKN010000353.1:0-3600 GCA_035603375.1 Solirubrobacteraceae bacterium | reverse complement strand
CAAAAGCACGAGTCCGCCGAGGGCAAGATGGCGCGCGCTGCGGGTCGCGCCCGAGCCCTCGCGCTGGCTGAGCGCGGCCAACGGATCGCGCGAGAGGATATCTCGCAGCGGGCTGAGCACCGCCACGATTGCCGCGCCCATCCCACCCGCGACTGCAATGGCCACGCTCTGCCAGCTCACGACGCGTGCCGAGCTGAGCGCGAACGCGAGCGAGAAAAACGCGGGACTGGCGTGGAAGAAATGGATCGAGAGCTCCTCTCCGAGCGCCAACCCGAGTACACACGCAACGATCCCCAGCGCGATCGCGTCGAGCAGCAGCACCGCGATCGTCGTGAGCGGCGTGTAGCCGTCGCGGCGCAGGTCGGCGATCAGTCGCCTGCGCTGAGGCACGGTCAGCAGCATCGCGTTGAAAGCGAACAAGAACCCGACGAGCGCACTGATCGCCGAGAACAACTGGGTCGATTGGTTGCTCTCCGCCGCCGCCTTGGAGAACAGCATCGCTTCATAGGCCGTGCTCTCGACATTCAGGCGACCATCAGCAAGCGCGCTCAACGCGGTTCGTACCCGGGTTTGCGCACCCGCGGCAGGCTGCACCAGGATGCGCCCAACGCGCCCGCTCAGGCCCGTCATTTCCTGAGCGAAGAACAGCGGCACAACCGCGACAGGGCTCGACACCAGCGAGCCGATCTGCTTTTCGTGCAACTGTGCATACAACGGCGCTTGGGTCGTGCGGCCCGCAATCTGAAAGGTGACTTCCTGACCGAACTGCGTCACGCCAAGGGACCTCGCCAGGGGCGCCGGCAGCACAACCGCGCCGATGCTTCCAAACGGTGCGATCGAGGTATGACGCACGAGCGAGCCGTCGAGCGCCGAGAGGCTCGTGTCGGCGCCAACCAGCTCGACCGATTGGCTACCTTTCGGGCCGATGACATTGGCGTTGGCTTCAAGCAGCGGTGCCGCAACACGCACGCCCGGTATGCGTCGCACCTGCGCGAGCGTGCTCTGCGGGAAACCGTTCGGGTCGCGCGCTACGATCTGCAGCGTCGCGTTGCCGGAGATCCCACGAGACAGCGCCGACACCGAGCTTTGCAGGCTCGAGTTCGACACCTGCGAGGCGAATAGCAGTGCCACCCCGGCGGCAATACCTACCACCGCAAAGCACTCCTGTGCCAAGCGTGCGCGCAAGCGCACCCGGTAAAGACGCAGAGCGTTTGCGAGCTTCATGGTCGAGCGCTACCGTCGAGCGCGTACATCCGATCTGCCTCATAGTCGCTGAGGTGACCGTCGCGCAACGAGTACACGCGGTCGGCATAGTGGGCGGCCATCGGGTCGTGACTGACCAGTACCACAGCCACACCCTGCTCGCGACACAGCCCCCGCAACAATTCGAGCACTTCCCGACCGCGCTGAGTGTCGAGACTGCCAGTCGGCTCGTCGGCGAGCAACAGGCGCGGTCCGGTGGAAAGCGCGCGCGCGATCATCACCCGCTGGCGCTCTCCCATCGAGAGCGTCTCGGCGCGATGGCCCAAGCGCTCTCCCAGGCCCAAACGTTCCAAGAGCGGTGTTATCTCACGCTGAGCCTCGCGCCAGCGCTTCGCCTTGAGCAACTTCAAGATCGCGTTGTCGATCGCGGTAACACCAGGCAGGAGGTCGAAGTTTTGACGGATAAAGCCCAGTTCTGAGAGCCTGAAATGCGACGCCTCTCGCTCGGATAGCGAAGAGACGTCGCGCCCACCGATCGTGATCGTGCCCGAGGTGGGCGCGAGCAGCGTCGCGACCATCAGCAGCAGGGTCGTCTTGCCCGAGCCGCTCGGCCCGTACAGGGCAACCATCTCCCCCGCACCGACCGTAAGAGAGACGCCGTCGACGGCGCGCACCGTCTCCCCGCCGACGGACGGATAGTGCTTTGCGAGATCGCGCAGTTCGAGCATGACCGTTCCCCCCAACCCGCGTCAGTAACTCGCCGTGCCACCGACGTGCACGGTGACCGCATAGTTCGAACGCTGGATTGTGCCACTGAAACTCAAACCCGATCCATGCGCGTGAGCGTAGGTTCCAGTCCCGCGTTGGACCGACAGCGAACCGGAGAACCTGCCTATGGCTCCTTCCTTGCGATAACCAGCCGTTCCATATCCGGTGATCGAGGAGCCACCACTGGGATAAATGTTCACTTCAGCGGTCACGTGGCTCGAGGAGACGATCTTGAGGTGAACGTAGATCGTGCCTTTGAAGGTGCCCGACCCCGCGCCTCGCTCGTTGAGAGTGAAGCCTTTACGGCTCGTGAGCTGCATATCGCTGTTCTCATTCAAAGAGATGGACCGCGCCGCGACCGCGGAGGCGGCGCCCCCGGTAGCGTTGGATTTGCTCGAAGCGCTCCTGACCAGACTGTCGTGGCCAAAGCCCGCGGGCGCACAAGCCAACGCGACTCCAAGCGCCAGCACCGTGACAGTCAAGCCCCGGGCGAGCCGGGGAACGTGTGATTCTGTCTGTTGTCGGCTGCGGCGTGTCATTTTGTGGCACCTGCTTTCTGTTGTCGTGTTGTCGGTCATCATGGACATTTATCCGTCGCTTGCGCGACGGCGCTCGTGCCGTCGGCATACGTAAATTCGGCCGCGAACGGAAACCCACCCGGTGGGCAGCTGGAGGGCACAATCACGGTGTTCGCCTCATGGGCACGCGACGTCCCGTCCGAGCCAAGCGTGAGCGACAGTGAAACGATCGACGCATCGGGCTCAAGTGGCAGAGTCGTAATCGGCGGGATCTGCAGCACCAACTCTTCCCCGTAAGGCACTTCGGTGGCGAGTGCGGCACCGCCGAAAACCAGCCGCTCCTCGAATGGGCTGTAGCCCAGGCCAAGAATCTCAACCGTTGGCTGCAGATTACGCAACGGGCCGATGAACATGCGCAAGGCAACGCTCTCAGTGAGCACCTGCGATCCAAGGTGAGCCTCGACACGCACCGACCCGCGACCTATTTCAGACTGCACAGGACAGCCACTCGGGCCGCGTGAGCGCAGGCGCGCCGCCGAGCAGCTGCGAAGTACCGGTATTTCGATCCCCATTCCCGCGGGGAACTTCAAAACCGCGCGACGCACCGGCAACGGAACTCCGAATTCGCCGCCCGCGAAATGGATGTCGAACGCAAGCTCGCCCTTGGCTCCGAGTCGGCTCGGTCGAAGCGACGGCGCGATCCCCACGAAGGTTTCGGTTTGCGCGAGGCTTCCAGAGGGCATCGTGTTTTCCGACAGTACGAGGTTCCCAGCACGCGCCACACTGTCGGACCAGGTAAGCGCGCCCGAGAATCCCAGAGCAATGGCGAGCACAGCAGCGAACGGCGCGCGGATCGTCATTTGTGCGGACACGGGATGGTTGGATTGACGGTGAGCGCCGACCCGTCGGCGAAGTCGATAATGCCCTCGGCGCGAAAGCCACCAGACGGGCACGTCTTGGGTGCGACAATGCCCCTGATGTGCACGAGCTTGCGCTTGCCGTGCACGCTCTCGTAATAGGCGACACTGGCAGAGCCAAGCGTGGCGAACGCGGTTTCAAGAGCCGCGTTAGAGGCTCCGGGGATCGTCGAGATAGGTGGCACTTCGACGCT
>DATNKN010000347.1:0-3541 GCA_035603375.1 Solirubrobacteraceae bacterium | reverse complement strand
GCCCGCGTCCGCTGCCCCGGCGCCCGCCGCGACACCGTCCTCCGAGGAGATTCCCGAGGCACGGGACACACCGGCGGACACACCATCCGACAGCGACCTTGGAAGGGGGACGATCGATGGCACAACGCACGGCGGCTGAGATCCGCGACTCAATCGAGTCCAACCGAGCTGAGCTGGCGGTATCGCTGAACACCCTGCATGGCGAAGTCGCCCGCATCACCGACTGGCGTGGGCAACTCGAGCGCCACCAGCGCGAGATCGCGATCGGCGCGGCCGTCGTCGGCGTGTTGCTGCTCGGCCGCCGCCGTCGCCGCAAACGCCGTCGCGTCTGACCGCCCTCGGGTCTGACCGCCCTCGCACCTACCGCGACTTGCCTGTCGCGACTGTTGAGGGCGAGCGGCTCAGGAGAACATCGCGCTTGGCAGCGCGCCGACGCCTAGCAGTCCCGGGCCCGTGTAGGTGCCGATCACCGGTCCCACTTCGGAGACGAAGAGGGGCTCTGAGTCGAAAATCTCGCGGCAGCGGTCCATCAGTCGCTCCGCCTGCTCCGTTGCCTGAATGTGCTGCACGACCCAGCGGTCGGCACCGCTGTCGTGCAGCTCTTGTGCGTACTGCACCATGCGCTCGAACGCGCGCTTGGCCGTGCGCACACGCTCGACCGGCACGATTTCGTACTCGAGCGAGAGGATCGGCTTGATCTTCAGCGTGCCGCCAAGCCAGGCCTGTGCCTTGCCGACGCGCCCGCCGCGACGCAGGTACTCGAGTGTGTCGAGGCAAAACCAGATTCGAAGCGCCTTGCGCGCCTCGCGCGCCCGCTCGGCGACTGCGTCCTTCTCCGCTCCGCCGCGCGCGGCCGCGGCGGCGGCGAGCACGACCATGCCGAGCCCCCCGCAAGCGGTTTCGCCGTCGATCACCTCCACGCGCTCGCCCAGGCCGCGCTCCGCCAGCAGGCCGTGGGCTTGGCGTGCGGACTCGCACGTGCCCGAGATGCCGCCCGCGAGGTGGATCGAGACGATGTTCCGGCCGGCGTCGAGCAGCGGCTCCCACACGGTCAGGAAGTCGCCGATCGAGGGCTGCGAGGTTGTGGGAAGCTCGGTGTCGACTCGCAAGCGCTCGTAGAACGCGTCGAAGCCGTCAAGCTCGATCTCTCGCTGCTGGTCGTCCTTCCAGCCGACATACAGGCTGACCTGGTAGATATCTTCGCTGCTTGCGAGTTCTCGCGGAAGGTAGTTGGTCGTGTCGGTGACGACCGCTACCTGCTTATCCAAGGCGGTTCTCGATCTGCGTCAGCCCGGCCGGCTGCGCCTCGCTCGGGATCGGCTCCGCCGGCGCGTCCTCGGGCTCGGGCAGTCCGAGCGTCTCGGCCAGCTCGCCCGACTCGTACATCTCGGTGACGATGTCGCAGCCGCCCACCAGCTCGCCCTTGTAGAACAGTTGGGGAATCGTCGGCCAGCCGGAGATAGCTGATAGCTCCTGGCGAATGCGCGGGTCGGGCAGGATGTCAACGGCCGCGAACGGCGCCTGCAGCGACTGCAGCATCGCGACCGTGCGCGCGGAGAAGCCACAGGCGGGCGCGTCGGGGGTGCCCTTCATGAAAAGGATCGTGTCGTGCTCGCCGATCGCCTCGGCGATCGCGTCGCGGATCGGGTTGGACTCCTCAGGCATCGTTGATTCCTCGGACATCGGCTACTCCTGACTCAGGGTTTTCAGCGACAGCGCATGGATCGGGCCGCCGATCTCATTGCCGAACACGCCATACACGAGCTTGTGCTGTTCGATGCGGCTGCACCCCGCAAACGTCGGGGAGACGACTGTCGCACGGAAATGGTCGCCGCCACCGGTGTAGTCCTCGACGTCGGCTCTCGCCCCGGGAATGGCGGTCTCGATGCGCTGCTTGATTTCCTCGGCGGTGGGCACTGGCTCTCAGCTTAGCGTCGAAAACGACGGCGCTATACTTTGGAAAGCGATGATCTCGATTACGGACAAGGGTGCGGAGAAGGTTCGGGAGTTCCTGGATGCCCAACAGGCCGATGTGGCCCTGGCCGGGCTGCGCGTCGGTGTGCGCGGGGGCGGTTGCTCGGGCTTTCAGTACCAGCTTGCCTTCGACGAGCAGCGCGATGAGGACATCGTCTTCGAAGATCACGGACTGAAGCTGCTCGTGGACAGCGAGAGCCTGCAGTTCGTGAGCGGGTCTGTGATCGACTACCAGGAAAGCCTGCAGGGCGCCGGCTTCAAGGTCGAGAACCCCAACGTGGTTGCGGCCTGCGGCTGCGGCTCCTCGTTCAGGGTTGCCGAGGAAGAGCAAGTCTCAGCGGTCTGACGGCCGGGGAGCGGCGCGAGGCTGCGCACTCCTCATTTCTTCGCCGGGGACCTGACGCTCACCTTGCCTGGGTGTCCCGTTGGGGGCTTCACCGGTTCGTTATTTAGCGAGCGCCACAGGTAGCGGCACGCGAGCGTGCGGTGTGGGCGCCAGCGCTCGGCCAGGCGCTCGACAGTCTCACGGTCGGGTATCTCCGCGAGCGAGTAGGCGCGTTCGATCGCGCGGCGGATTCCGAGGTCGCCGGGGGCGAGCACGTCGGGACGGTGCAGGTGGCTCATCAGGAACATGTGCGCGGTCCACTCGCCGATGCCCTTCACCGCGACCAGCTCGGCCATCACATCCTCATCAGTTAGGTCATCGAGGCGCTCAAGCTCCAGTTCGCCTGAGAGGATGTGCTCTGCCAGTGAGCGCATGAATCCGACCTTCGAGCGCGACAGCCCGGCGGCGGCGCGTAGCTCTTCCGGGTCGTCCGCCAAGAGTTGCTCGGGGGTGGGGGTGCGCCCGCCGAAGCGCTCGGTCAGGCGGCCGTAGATTGCCGCTCCCGCCTTGACGGAGAGCTGCTGGTTTACAACCGCGTGCAGCAGCGCGCCGTAGTGCTCCTGCGGGTCGGCCTTCTTGCGCGGCGGGCTCGGCAGAACGCCGCAGGCGTCGATCAGTTCCGCCATGATCGGGTCGGCAGCGCGCAATTCCTGCACCGCCGCCTTTTGTGAGCGCGCCATGCGTTCAGCCGGTCCGGATAGCCGGCGTGTGTCCCTCGCGGGGACCCCCCACGGCGGGGGGCGGGCTTTCGAGCACTATCGGCTCGCCATCGAGGGCGTTCAACGCGCGCTCCAGCGAACAGGCGATGCACGTGAAGCTCGGCGTGTCCCTGACCGTGAACTTCGACGCCTCTGTGGTGCGCAGGCGCTGTACCAAATCGAGGAACGTGCCAATGTCGTCAGTGTCGAAGGCCACCACGAACTCCTGGTCATCGAGCCCGAACGAGTAGGTCGTGTGGTTGTCCACGCCCGGGTATTCGCGGCCCACCGTGATGTGTCCCTGCATGATCCGCCAGCGCTCCTCGGCAGGCAGCGCATACCATTCGCGCGACTTCACGAATGGGTACACGAACACGTACTTGCCCCTGAACCCGCGCGGGTGCACGCGCTCGTCTTCGGAGTATTCCGAGCTCTTGCGCATCCCCAGGAACGAGTAGGGCTGCCCGGCCCACTTCATCAGCCC
>DATNKN010000325.1:0-7003 GCA_035603375.1 Solirubrobacteraceae bacterium | reverse complement strand
TCGACTGCGGGCGGCTCCGCTGGACGATGACTCAAGTCGAGCCTGGATCGTCGCTCACCATTGCATTTGGTGGGTTGCAGCAGCGACGCATGGGTCGTTGCTCGGTGCTGGGTTTCGTCCATTGCACGAGTCTGGCGTCGTGGCTGCCTCGCGCTCGCAATGATCGGGGAAGCAGGCGTCAGCCGTGCAGAATCTTGGTGCGTTTACAGAGCGCTGCCTGCCGAAGGCGCGCCAGATGCCCCTCCAGACTCCGGCCTGCCGGATGCTCACGGTCATGATGCCTTCCGAGCGCCAATCAAAACGAATCTGATCGTGTTGCGGCCGCGACTACACCCGGAGATCAAACCCGACCCCGGCCCTGGTGTTACCGTTCCCATTCGAAATGTTCTATTCCCCACGCTTCATCACTGAAGTGGCCGTTGGCGCGTTGCGATCTTATTGCGACTTTTCGTTCCGATGCTCCTCAAGGGCCGACACTTGATCGGCTGGCCCATCAGCGCGGATCGAGACCCGCAGTTCAGGCTCTGGCGGGCACAGTACCTCTGCCGTTACAGGTCTGACATGTAACGCGGCCACCTCTGCATGCCCAGCAGCCGGCGCCGCCGCAGAGACGGCAGTTTTGCCATTTTCTGCCGCGGCAGTTGGGACACTCCACTTCGTCTCGGGCGGGTTGATTGCCTGGCGAGTCTCTTGAGGAGGGTTGCATGACGACTAAGGTCCAAAGCGCCAACTAGAACTCAAGCAGTAACGCCCGATCCGATCCGACTTGGTCGTGGACCTTACTCCTTTCTCCGGCCATACGTACGCCGGACGACCTACAGCGGACGCAGTCGCACGGGCAGCGTCTTGTGTTGGTTGGCGAACGCTGATTCGACGTGTGTGCACTCGCCGGCGATCTGGATCTCGGGGTAGCGTTTGAGCGTCTCCTCGATCAGGAGACGCAACTCCAGTCGCGCGAGCGCGGTGCCCAGGCAGAAGTCAGCAGCAGGAACCCCATCACGATCTCGTGGTCCTCGAGCCGCTCGCCGTCGAGCTCCGCGTACACGAGCACGCTCGTCAGGTCATCGGTCGGCGCCGCGCGTCGTTCGGCGATCAGCTTGCCGCAGCGCGCGAACACCTCGGGCACCTCGCGCTCCATCACGCTCTGCGCACCCTCCGGCGTCGCGTCCGGGTCGCCCGCACCGACGATCGCGTTCATCAGGTTCGCCCATGCCTCATCGTCCTCGGGCGAGAGGCCCATGAAGCTGCCGATCACCCGCGCCACCACAGGCTGGGCGACGTCGCTGACCAGATCGCAGGTCTCCCGGGCGGGTGGGCCCTCCAAACGCTCGAGCACCTCGATCGTGATCGCGCGGATCGCGTCCTCGTGCTCTGCGATTCGCCTCGGCGTGAAGCCACGCTGGAACAGCGCCTTCAACCGGTCGTGCTTGGGCGGGTCCATCCCGATGAACATCGCCTGCTGCATCTCCAACGACAAGCCTGCATTGGACGCGGTGAAGCCGCCGACTTCGGAGGAGTAGGTCTGCCAGTCACGACTGACCTCGAACACGTCCTCGGCAGTCGTCACCGACCAGAAGCCGTCTTCGTCGGGAAACTCAGCGATGCCGCTCGACCAGTGAACCGGACACTCAGCGCGGCGTTCTATGGGTGAGTACAAGCCTCCGCGACCGCATGACTGGCGGCCCGCCAGGGACGGTTATCGTGACCGCGATGGAGACTTTCAGCTCACTCCGGTGGGAGAGCAGCGCGATACCCCCGGGCGACAAGCGCGCATGCACGGTGGAGCTCTGCCCGCCGCGTAGCAAGGACGAGGTCGCTCCCAGAATCATCGAGGCCTTCTTCACGGCGTCCACACGAGAGGTACGGGAAGGATGAGATGCGAGACTTGTTGTGATCATGGTTTGAACCCGGCAGAGCACGACCAAGCTGGGGCAGCTTGCCCCAATCCCGGTGTCCACGGATCCAGCAGGCAAGCGCGACGGTATGCCGAACAATCTCGGGAGCGCGACTACTGCATGTGCAGGACCCGAGAAACTTGGGGCCGAGGGAGGTTGCGTAGTGTCCTTTTGGCCTGTCGTGGTGGGCTGAAAGTTGCCGGTTATAGAGCATGACGCGCGCATGAACGCGCGCCCGGCGGGCACCCAGGGTGGTGCGTGAGTTTCGCGTGTCGAGCTAGTAGCACCTAAAGACGCCCAAACATTCGGATGTGTAGTACAGTTCTGTTTTAGTGTCATTATTCCTACCCAAAGGTAGGCGCGTGTAGGATCCAGACGACACCCCGGTGGTCGCATCAGGCGGGGCGGCTTCCGAGGTCGATGAGTTGACCCATGTCCGAAGGCGCGGAGCGGGTATGGAACAGTTCGAGCGTCCGTCCAGGTCGTTGTCGCGCTCGCCCAAGCGTTCTCCCTACAGACGGTCGGTGAGGGCATCGAGGACGCAGAGACACTCACGCTCCTGGGAGAGCTCGGCGTCGACTACGCCCAGGGCTACCACATCGCCAGACCAGGACCACTCGACCTCTAAGCGATTCCACGCGCCACGCCTTGAGCGTCAGCGGCGGAGCGCAGCGGCCGCTCAATAAAGTCTGCGAACCCCACGAGCGGACTTTGCAGTTCCACTGCGGCGCTGCGAGGCGCGGCGCCATTCAGCTACTTGCGACGCTGACGCTCAAGCAAGGAACCAAATCGTCGAGAGTCCATATAATGGTTAGTTTCAATAATTTAGACCTATCTCTCATCCTACGGCGACATCTCCGCAGCGTGCTTGCGCTGGCCGTCTATACATTGTGTCTTTCAGGAATCGTGGCTGTGACTCCGGGCACAGCTCTAGGCCAGTCAACCTCGGCTCGATCATGTACTCCAGCCGCTTTTACAGGACGGGTCGGTCCTGCACGTCCATCACGGTGCCAGCAACGAGCACGGCCGACTTCAGGACCACGCGGACGGCGGGGATACGCGGGTGTTCGCGGGCCGACAGGTTTTGCGGGGCTGCCAGGCCCAGGCGGGCCAGAAGGCCTGCAAGGTCTACTTGGCGCCACAGGGCCCGCTGGGCTCAGAGGCGCGGCGGGCTCTACGGGATACCCCGGGTTGACCGGCAACGAAGGGGCACCTGGACCGGCGGGGCTGATCGGACTCAGCGGCGCCACGGGCGCGACTGGCTCCAGCGGAGCCCCGGGAGCAACCGGACTCACCGGCGCTACGGGCTCCGCAGGATTTGCGGGACCACCAGGAATATCTGGCGCTATGGGCGCGACGGGATCCGCCGGACTATCTGGGCTGCGGGGTGTCGCCGGAGTTGAAGGGCAAGCCGGACCCGCAGGCGAAACGGGCGCAGCGGGTATCGAGGGGCCAGTTGGCTCTCAGGGCGAAAAAGGTGTTAGTGGAAACATGGGGCTAGCTGGACTCAAAGGTGAAGCTGGTATCGCGGGAGTCGCGGGGTCAGTTGGCCCCAAGGGCGAAACAGGGGCGGAGGGTCCCTCGGGTTCGGTCAGGCCGGCAGGCGCGACTGGGGTCGCGGGCTCGGCTGGCCCTGAAGGCTCGTCTGGATCGTCAGCTTACGCAGAGTTTTATGCTCTTATGCCGCCGGATAATGCATCGACGGTTGCTGCTGGTGCTCCGGTGTTGTTCCCGCAAAACGGCCCTATGGCGGGCGGTGTCGGTAGGCTCAACTCGGGCGAGTTCGTGCTACCCCGCGAGGGTACGTACAGCGTGGATTTCTCGGTGTCCGTCGACGAGCCAGGGCAGCTAGTGATCGCACTCGATTCCGGAGGCGGAATGGTCGAATTGCCCTACACGGTGTATGGGCGGGCGACCGGTACCAGCGAGATTGCCGGCAATGCACTCATCAGCACCACTGCCGCGAGTTCAACGGTCGAGCTTCGTAACCCGGCGGGAAACACTCCGGCGCTCACGATCACACCGCTCGCCGGAGGCACACATCCCGCGGCTGCTTCGATTGTGATCCAGCAGTTGGGCTGATGCGAGTCATCGCTGCGATCAGTGACGGGGGAATATTTCTTCGTTGCGAATTTCTCGCGAGCCGTACTGCAGGGTGACGTTCTTGCACTCAGGGACAGAGTTGAAGTTGGGGCTCGTTGGACTGAGGAATGGATAGGTGATCGATGACGGGTTTGTCTGTCCGCTGTCGAGGTGTCCGAACAGGTGCCCTACCTCGTGGGTCATCGCGTCGCAAAACCACTGGAAGGATTCATCGTCCTGACGCCAGCTTGGCCAGAGGGAGGTGTTGATCGTGATCGTGCACTTCTGCACTTCAGTCCACATCTCGACAACGGAATTCGCTGGTTCGGGACTCGTGACGGTTTCGTAGTTGGAGTTGGGCAGTTGATGGGCGCTGGTCACGATCGTAGGAGTCCGCAAGCCGGTACGCCGTGCCAGTACCGCTCGGCGAGCTTCAACGAAAGCGCAACTGGGTTTGTAGTCGGCTCGCGAGCCGGGCTGCTGTGAGCGCCGGCCGACGCGGGCAGGAGCAGCGCCGAAAGGGACAGAGGGAGCAAAAGCGCCGGGAGCAGACGAAGTGCGGGGTGCAGACGAGCCATGCCTTACATGCTGAGACCGCAGTCCGCCCGGTTCTTCCTCCGAGACGGGTGGTCTTGGGGGGAGCGGCGGGTGAGGCGCGGGTTAGGTCCGGCTCACCCTGCCGTTGCTTTCTGTCGATGAAGACATACGCGCTGGCCCACGCCTGGGCCGCCTATGCCGACACAAGCCCCTATCACCGTAGTCCTCGCCCACTTCGACGATCTCTTCGCGGGAGGGCTACGCGGGCTGATCGAGCGTGACCCGAATCTCACGATCCTCGCTGCTGATGTCGAGCACGGCCGGCTCGGTGTGGTGCTGCGCGCTCATCGTCCCGACATCGCGATCCTCGACATCGGTGCTCTCGCGAAGCCGGTCGAGGTTCGCGAGCTCAGCGCCCGCTATCCCGCGACGCGACTGGTCGTGCTCGGAGGCGATCCCGCGCCGCTCGAGTGCGCGCAGCTGCTCGCGTTCGGAGCGAGCGCTTGCCTCGGTAGGAACACACAGTCGCGTGATGTGATCAACGCGATCCACCTCGCATCGCGGGAACTCCAGGTAATTCCCCGCGCGCCGACAGGCTCTGGCGACGCTCCGGTCTCGTCAGGTTCAGACCTGCTGACCAAGCGCGAGGCCGAGGTGCTCCCGCTGTTGCAGCGCGGTGACTCGAACGCACAGATCGCGGTTGCCCTGGGAGTGGGCGTCGAGACAATACGAACTCACGCACGCAACATCTACCGCAAGCTCGGCGTGTCCTCCCGGCGGGAGCTAGCCGCGCCACAGCGGGAAGCTTCCCGCGCGTCGCCGGATCACTCCCCGCATTCCTCGCGTCGGTGGTCCTCGAGCCCAGCACGGCGATCGCGAGGACATGGAGCGCGAGATCGCTGAGCCTCAGTCGCACGGCGCCATGTGTCTAGTTGCACACCTGCGCCTAACGCTCCAGGCACAGACTGACGCTCTACTTAAACAGGTCGAAGAGACCGGGGAGCCATTCCCCCTCTATCGCGGCGAGTCAAAGCCGCAGTCAGGAGACGCCCTATGAAAAGCGGCGTCCCACCGATGTATGAGTCGTCCTTCCACGACTCTCTCGCAGGAAATCGCCGTCCCCACTTCCGGTCCGGCGGCAAAACGTTTCGCATAGGACTATTCCTCGTGGGCATGCTGTCCAGCCTCCTGCTAGCGAGCAGCGCCTTGGGCGCCACCGCGACAGTGGGCTTGGGGTCGGCTGCGCCCTTCTCGGTGTTGGGTGGCTCGACGGTCACTAACACCGGCGCCACGACGATGTTCGGCGACTTGGGACTGTACCCCGGCACGTCGGTGACTGGCGAACCGCACGTACTTGGGCAGACCTACGTCAATGACCAGGTCGCGATCGAAGCCAAGAGCTCCCTCACCACTGCCTACAACGAAGCCGCCTCTCGTCCAACCAACGGATCGGCCGGGACCGACCTCGCCGGCCAGGCGTTCTCGCCCGGTGTCTATGACGCCAGCAGCTCGTTGCTCCTTTCATCGGGAAGTGTCACTCTCAACGCTGAAGGTGACCCTGATGCGGTGTTCATCTTCAAGGTCGGCTCCACGCTGATCACCGGCTCTAACACGACCGTCTCACTCATAAACGGGGCGCAGGCGTGTAACGTCTTCTGGCAGGTCGGCTCCTCCGCGACGCTTGGGACCGGCACGCACTTCGTCGGCACGATCATGGCCGCGGAAAGCATCACGGCGAACACCGGCGCGACGATCCACGGTCGGCTGCTCGCGCAGACCGCCGCAGTGACCCTGGAAGACAACACCATCACCACCTCTACATGTGCTTCCAGCAGCAGCGGAAGCGGTGGCGGCACGGAAACCACGACCCCGGAAGAAACGGCCGCGATCGAAAAAGCGGAAACAACCACGACCACCGGTGCAGGCACGTCCACCAACAGCGGTGAAGCGGTGACGACAGCGGGCGCGGGAGCTCTCGTCTCGAGTACCGGCGTCAGTACCACTACACCCAGTTCGCCGAGTGCGTCGAAGACGACTGCCAGGCGCCATAAGCGCCATCGCGCGCGCAAGGCAGCCAAACCGCACTCACCCGCACGGCCCGCACTACCGCACCGGAGGGGTACATTCACCGGCTGAGTGTCGTCGGGCTGGCTGTGTGCCTGCTCGGCTTCACGACAGGCTCAGCGCTCGGCGCAGACACTCCAACACGGGTACAGGCCACTCAGCAGCTCGCGAAGCTGCTGAGTGGCCACGCCGCACACAGCGCACCGGCAGCCGGCTCGCGCCAGGTCGCGTTCCTCCGCGATCGTAGGCCGATCACGGGAGAGCAGACGACGCTGCCAGTCATTGGACACATGACGGCGCCAGACGCGACTGTGTGGCTAAAGGTGATGCTTCCCGGCCGCCCCGACGGATCGACCGGATGGATCGCCAAGGCCGGCACTCGCGAGCTTTTCACGGGCTGGCGCCTGCTTGTTGATCTCGGCACA
>DATNKN010000320.1:0-8631 GCA_035603375.1 Solirubrobacteraceae bacterium | reverse complement strand
GGCGTCGAGTGGGCGGGTTTCCATACATTTCGCCACACCGTTGCTTCGCGCTTGTTTGCGGAGGGCAGGAATGTCGTGCAGGTGCAGCGCTGGCTCGGCCACCACTCGGCCAGCTTCACGCTCGATACCTACGTCCACCTGCTCGACAACGATCTCGGCGAGCCGCTTGAGACGGCTTCATGAGTCGGGTGAATATCGCGACAGCATCGCGGTACGCTTCTTCTATGGCCGCTTCTCGCCAGCACGTCAGTGTGGATCTCGACGCGGAGGTCGCGTCGATCTTGCGCTCCCACGCCGCTGAGGCCCACCTCAGTGAGGGCGAGATCGTCGATCGCGCGATCCGCGCCTACGACCTGCGCTGGCTGGTTGCCCGCATTCGCGCGCGCAGCGATCTCGACGAAGATGCCGCCATGGCGCTGGTACGCGAGGAGCTGCACGCCGCTCGCGCAGAGCGCGACGCTGCTTGATGCTGCGCGTTGTCGCGGACGCAAACGTGCTCGTCTCGGCGGCGCTCTCGCGCTCCCCACAGGCGCCGTCAGTGCTCACGCTCGATGCGGCGCTCGACGGTCGCGTTGAGCTGGTCACCTCGCCGCTGCTCTTGAGGGAGATCACGTCTGTGCTCTCGCGACCGCGCTTGCGGAAGTACGTCTCGGCTGACGAGGCCACCCGCTTCGTAGCCGATCTGGCCGCGCAGACCACGCTGCTGGTCGATCCTCCCGGTCCCCACCCGACCGTGTGTCGCGATCCCCGCGATGACTACCTCGTTGCTCTTGCCGAGGCTAGGGGTGCCGAGGCGATCATCACCGGCGATCTCGACTTGCTGGCTATTGATCCGGGCAGGCTTTCCGTCGAGGTGATCACGCCGCGACAGTTCGTCGAACGACTGGGCTGAGTCTCGCCGCATAGGCCCGTAGGCCTGATAGTCGAACAACTTCGACAAGGATCACTAGGCGACAGAGGAGACCAGGAGGAAGGCACACCAGCCTGCCAGAACGCTCAGCTCGCCAGCACCTTGACCCGGTCGATCAGCTCCGCGAATACGGTTGGCGGCTCCTGAGGGAACGTCGCAGCGGCGTGTCGGTAGGCGTCGTCGGGCTTCTTGCGGAAGTCACTCTCATCCTGCGTCAATGCCTCTACTGCGTCCCGGAAGCCAAGCCACGCAGTCAGCTCCGCCTCAAGAGTGTCTTCGAACACAGCATGGGTTGCATGCACCGCGGTCGCCGGCTGCTCGATGCCTTCGGCACCGAGTGTCTCAAGTATCTGTTCATTCTCGCGGCGTGTCTGCCGCTCTGCCGCCTCAACTTTCGCTGCGTCCTTGCCGCTAGCGTGCATGCGTTGACCGATGCCAATGTCTCCATCGAAGACCACGAACGACGGCACTCCAAGTTCTGAAAGGACTGCCCACGGGATGAGCAGCTGCGTCTTACCGTGACCATTCACGACGGCCACACCCATGGCGTCAAAGCCACCGTCGCGGTCGGCGAGACCGTGTAGAAGGCCAGCGTCTGAGTGGCCCTCTACAAGAACCACAGCCTTAGCGAAGATGGCCTCCGCCACCTGTCGGCGCAATGTCAGCCGGATACGTTGCGGAATCTGGTCGGGCTCGACCACATCAGCCAAGCGGGCGGTGACCCGATCAACGGTAGCCTGGGCGACTTCGGATGTCGGCCAGGGCGCGCGCGGACGCCGCCGAAAGCGCCGAAGGCGCTCGTAGTGCGAAGGGTCGACGAAGTGCTCGGAGTGAGTTGCGTAACACACTTGCACCCGGCCCCGAGATGCGGCCGCTACCGTGGACAGTGTGGCGGAAAAATGCCTGGCTTGCAACGGATGCTGGTACAGCTCTGGCTCCTCGAGCGTGAGCATGAGGGCAGGTGGCGTGGCTACTTTGTGCTGAGCTTGAGCCGCGTGCTCCTCGCTGCTCTCAGCGCCGGTTGTAGCAGCCAGCAGCTGCACGACCGAGATCAAGAGCGCCCGTTGGAAGCCATGACCCTGACGGGCCACCGCTGTGCTCAGATCGCCGTCGGCCACGCGCAGATCGACCGCGAGCGAGGGTACCTTGACGCTTGGCGAGCGTGCGGACAGTTGCACCTCGCTGCCCGGCACCAGCTCGGCAAGCTTCGCGGTAACTTCGCCAGATAGGCGATCCAGAGTCGCGCCGCCCTCAACCTGCATGATTTCGCCCATTTGATTGCTGATGCGTTGCTCCAGCTCGGCCAATCGTTCCCGCATGACGCTCTGCTCACCGAGTGACCGGTCTAGCAGTTGACGCAGGAGTGTCCCTCGGGAATCGGTGATCTCCTCGTCGGGGTCGACGACCGCCCGCACGAGCACAAAGTCCATCCGCTGCGCAAGGCGCGCCTGACCGGTGAATCCGAAAAGATGCGTAGCGTCGGTGCGGCCGTCCTCCAGTTGGTCCGGGTGATCGGCCTCCCACGCGACCAGCGCCTCATCGACGGCACTTGCGCTCGATACCCGCGGCAAATCCAGATCCGATCGAGATTCACGCAGTTCGTTGTAGGCTTGCCTCTTGGGGGTCGCCTTATCGTGCTCGCGAATCTTGGCAAACGGAGGGTAGGCACGCCCCTTCCCCGTCAGCTTGACGCCGTCATCAGCGGACCAGGTGCGCCAGAACGTCGCCTCTTCATCCTGAACGTAAGAGCCGAGTGCCTCACGGTCTGCCTCGTCGAAGTCGGTGAAGGTCACACCGATTGAGACTTGGGCGTCTGGTTGGTGGCCGCTGATGTGCTCCTCCGTCAGCGGGCCTCCTTCGAAGAACCAGGAGAGTGCGTACAGCAGGCTCGACTTGCCGGTGCTGTTGGCGCCCACGAGCACGGTCACGTCGTCGAACGACATGGTCAAGTCTTGCAGGCAGCAAAAGTTCGCGACTTGGATGCTGGATATTCGCATGCGTGTTCGTCCTTACCACGGATGCGAAGCCTCGCGTCCTTGGCGCTGATCCTCGGATATCAACGGCTTTGCTACAGACTCCGCTCGCTGGAAGCTGCAGGCCCCGCTTTCTATTGCAGCGCGACAGCATACTCGATACTCTGCGCGAAGTTCAGCTAAGCACACGCATTCCGACTGTGCGAGACTGGGTTTCATGGGAGAGATCGACATGGCTGGGGAGGCGGTGTCTGACGCGTCGCGGGAGCGCTTCTTCGACCTCAACATTCAGCAGCTGCTCGAGCACTGGACGATCGCTGACGCTTTGCGCGAGATCATCGCTAACGCCCTCGATGAGCAGGGGCTCACTGGGACCGAAGATCCGCAGATATACCGCGATGAGGATGAGGCGTGGCATATCCGTGACTTCGGGCGGGGATTGCGCTACGAGCACTTCACTCAAAACGAGGATGCGGAAAAGCTCAGTAAGCCGGGGCTTGTGATTGGCAAGTTTGGCGTCGGGCTCAAGGACGCGATGGCGCTGTTCGAGCGTCACGGCGTAGGAGTTGAGGTCCGCAGCCGTCATGCCGAAATAACGCTCGCGAATGTCGCGAAGCACGGGTTTGGTGACGTCGAGACTTTGCACGCGGTCGTGAAGCCTCCGGATGACCCGGGCATGGCGGGCACCGAGTTCATCTTCAGCGGCATTAGTGACAAGGATGTCGCGGTCGCCAAGGACTTCTTTCTGCGGTATTCCGGCGACACTGTGATCGACGGCACTCGCTACGGGTCAGTGCTACAACGCGAAACCGACTCTGCTCGAATCTATGTGAATGGCTTGCGCGTCGCTGAAGAGCCCAACTTCCTGTTCAGCTACAACATCACGTCGCTGACCAAGAGCCTGCGTGCTGCCCTCAACCGGGAGCGCAGCAACGTCGGACGCCAAGCCTACTCGGACAGAGTAAAGGGCATTCTGCTGGCCTCGACAGCATCAGGCGTGGCGGATCCACTGATAGAGGATCTCGCCGCCTTCGAGCGTGGCGACAACCACGATGAGACAGCGTGGATCGATGTTGGGCTGCATGCCTGCAAGATTGCCAATGCTCATCAGCGTGTTGTTTTCGTCACCGCTATGCAAATGCATGTGGCTGGGGCGATGGTCGCACGGGCTCGTGACGATGGCAACCGCGTTGTGGTTGTGCCAGAGACCCTCGCAAGGCGATTGCCTGAGGTCGTAGACGTTGCTGGCAACGCCATGCGGGATCTCAACGAGTACGTGAACGAATGGAACGACAGCTTCGAATACGACTTTGTCAGCATCGAGGAGCTGGACGAGGGCGAGCGTGCGATCTTCGCGCTCGCGGGTCCGCTGCGAGGGTTGTTGCGAGAGGAGGTTCAAGCGGTAAAGGAAATTCTCGTGTCGCGCACAATGCGGATTGACTCCGTGAGCAGTCACGAGGTCGTAGGGGTGTGGGACCCAGCCACTCGCCATATCGTCATCAGGCGCGATCAACTCGCGAGCGCTGAATCCTTCGTCAGCACGCTGCTGCACGAGGTCGGTCATGCATTCAGTCAGGCGCCCGACAGAAACGAGCTATTCGAGGTGGCTCTCACGCATCTTCTGGGACGTACGGGTGTTGTCGCAGCGCGTAATACAGAACCGTAGTGTTTGACTGAGCGGTCTGGGTGGAGTCAAACGAGGGACAGGTCAGGCCATCCGGGCGGCCATCCGGGCGGGACAGGATCGGTCTCGCTATATCGACGGTGGTATCGCGCTGAGCGCGAGGGCGACTACAACACGCTGTCCGTGTGAGCGCGCCAGATCTCCTCGGCCTTGTCCGCCCATCGCGGCGGCAGGGCTGCGCGGAGCTCGGCGACGAACTCATCGGCTGGTGTGGCGAGCGGCGGGGGGAGCTCGGCGAAGACCGCATCTATCTCGGCCGTTGTCCGCTTCAGCGCGTCCGGGTGGTTCTGTTCCGTCCACTCCAGGATGCTGCCAGCGACCTCCTCCAGCGACGCGCGCTGCGCGACCCTGGCGATCTGGAGCACTTGGGCGACCTCTAGGTGCTTGTCGCGGCGTCCCCACGCCTGTGGCTCGATGCCGAGCGCGCGGACGGTGCGACTCATGCCGCCCGTGTCCAAGCCGATGAACTTCGCCGCTTGGGAGATCGTGGGGAGCGAGCGAATTCGGTCGGCATGTCGATGTGGAATCGTCGCAGGCACTGACAGAGGATAGCATAGAACGCAGAAAACGCAGAAAACACAGAATATGCACAGCTAGCAGCAATCTGGGATCATCCCCTTGCAGACTTTGTGGCACGCAATTCATACGTCCGAGCCGTCATCGAAGATTGAGGCATGGCTGAGCGTGGCCACATTTTTGCTCGTCTTGAGCACGACCAATGGGACTTTGCACGTGAACGCGCCAGGTCGTTCCACGGAGCGATCGTCGCTGCGAAGCATCTCGCTCCATACCCGCCAACACACCCAAGCGCGGGCCAGGATCATGAACGACTGGCGAAGGCGGTGGTCGACGCGAGGCGAGCATTGGTCGTGGATCCTGGGACGCCCGCACTGACCTCGCGAGCCGTCATGCGCTATCCCTCGGCAGCGCGGTTGCGTGCAACGGCCGCTGCCACAGCGGTTGCGCTGCCGCTGACTGTAGAGCAGTTGCACGACGAATCGCTGAGAGATGGGTTTGTCGATGGTTGCATGCTCGACCAGCGCCTCGCGCGAGCTGTCGCGGCCCCGTACCTTGAGGCGCGGTCCCAGGGTGACGCGCGCCATGCCGTCAACCTCCAGATGCTGCGTCGTGTTCTGAGGTCGGCCGGTGCCCAGGTGCCGGTCGCTTTCATTCAGGTCACGCGTGACCGCTTGCTTCGCGGGCTGCTCGGCGAGCTTGCCAGCGACTATGCCGCTACCGGTGTGGAGCGCGTCTTCATTCGGGTGCGTGGCGTTGGAGAGGATGCATCTGCCATCGAGTTCAGGGCCTACCTCGAAGCGCTCGACGCATTCACCGCATGCGCTATTGACGTTGTGCCTGATTGTGTCGGGCGTCTTGGACCACTGCTCGTTCACGAAGGTGCCATCGGCTTCTCGACCGGCACCATGTTCTTTCGGACCGTCGCGGCTCCACTGCTTGCCAAGGGCGGTGGCGCTGGCGGCGCGTCAGTATCCATCGAGTCGTCAGACGGCTGGTGCGAGATTCCTCGGGATAGCGATCAAGTAGCGACAATGGAACCATGCCCCGAGCCAGGCTGTAGGGCCGGCACACCTTACGCCGAGCTTGACGATCTTCGCGAGCATCGCCTGCATACGCTGGCACGGTTGGCCCGCGAGGCCGCCGAGCGGGACACCGGCGACTTGATCCGGTCGTTGCGTTCCAGCGGTCAGGCGCGTGCCCGCGAACAGGCAGAGGTGTTGGCCGAGCGACACCGTCGCGTCGCCTGAAGGAGAGTCCACTCGGCAAGCGACTGGCCGTCGGCGGCCGATGCGGCCTCCCAAGCCAGTCGTCCAGTCGGCAGCGAAGCAGCGAAACTGCTTGCCCACGCCTCGACCGAGATACTGAATGCCTCGGCCGCTATCGCCCAGGCAGCGCCTACATGAATCGCCGGGCTGAGTGGCATCGTCGCTGCCATTATCGAAGCGGAGGTGGGTTCGCCATTACGTAGCGCTGTCGCGTAGCCACGCAACTGGCTCAGTGCCGGTGACCCGTGCACCTCTCTTACTTCGCTGACAGCAGCGGCCTCATCAAAGATGCCCGCGAGATCGCTGGTTGATGCTCCGACGAGAGCGGCGGCACGCCGAACGCAACGCTCGGCCTCGATAGCGACGACGAGCCACAGCGCTACCGGTACACGATCCCGAGCGGCGCCAGTAGCGACATGCTCGCGGGCTGCATCCCCAAGCGTGACCGTCACGGTGACGGTGAGCTCCCCGGGCCGTTGAGGACGCGACGCGAGGCTGTATCCACGCTCCTCGAAGACTTCACCGGATGTGCGTTCAGGTGCTCGCGGTGGCGGGAGCAGGCGCAGCATAGTATGGTTGAAACATACTCAATCAACCGGACACGACTCTTTGCCCAACCACGGATCTGATCGACGCGGCCAGTCGGAGTGCGTGCCGGACATGCTTCGATGAGGAGCACCCGTGCAGGAAAGCCAGCTCGGGTCGTGGGTCCCGCTGGCGCTACGGGCCAGCGTCTCGTTCAGCTTCCTCCCCCTCTTGGGGTATAAGGTCGCGCAGTTGGCGTGCCGAGAGCTGCACGCTCGTTTGCAGTTGCTCTCCGAGCACGCTCTCATACCTCACCCAGTAGGTGAGCGGCAGAATCGCGTAGTTGGCGGGCACCTCCTCCTGATGCACGGAGACCATGAGCAACTCGGCGGGCCGGGGGGCGCGTGTGAGGCCGCTCGTCGGCACATGCTCGCCGGCCCTGAGCGCATCGATCCGCTTCCCGTAGCCTGGCGCTTCGACCATGCCGCCGATGTTTACACCGTGCTGGACGCGCAAGGCGACACCGGAACCGTTGTTTGACAGGGAGTAAGCGAGCGCCATCTCGCGGGGCCCGATCCCGAGACGCTCATCGGGGCCTGTCACCCAACGTGAGGAGGGATGCGCATGTACGACCGGTCGTAGTTGGGCGCTGGTCATCTCCCGCAAGGTCCGCTCCTGCGCCAGCCCCGCCTCGACCTGTTCGTGCATCGCCACGGCCTGGTTGCGGCTCTGGCGCGCCTGATAGGCGGCAACACCGGCAAGGACGATCGCCGCCAGGAACGCACCGACCCCGCCGATCGCGGTCAGATCGGGATCGCTGAAGCCGAGCATCAGCAGGTGGTTTGCAGCAGGCATAGGCAGTGATTGTGCCTTTGCAGAAGGACGGCTCGGGATCGCGCTTCTATGGCTCGTCGCTGACGTGCGGCGGCGGCGTGCGTCAGATCTCGATCTCCGGATCCTTCGTGTCTATAGTCCGGGTTCGGGCAGACGCTCCCGTCTTGGACGGTCGGCGAGAGTGGTGACCGCGCAAGTTGTTGGTGACGCGTCAGGCCGTTACTCCATATCCCGGAGCCGTCGCCCGGCTAGAAGCGTCGGAGCTACCGGGCGGACAATCCGCGCTCGCGACAGGCGCGCAGGAGGTCGTCGACGTACCCGTGGGCGTCGGCTGTCGCGGCGGGGTCGAGGTCTCCCGTGCTCTCGAATTGCGCTGCGCGGCAGGGGCCGAGGCTGTTGGGTTCGGCGAAGTCGCTGGTGAGTGACTTGAGTGCGCGCTCGACCACCTCGCGGTGCTCGGTCGCGTGGCGGGCGATACGGTCGGCGATGTCGCTGATGCCGTGTGGCCAGTGGCGCAGCACGTAAACGATGTCGTAGGCGTCCTTCGGCTCGCCGCGGTCGGCGAGGGCGAGGGCCTTGAGCACGATCAGGGCGCCGGGTCCGCAGACTGGGACGGTGCGGCTGACCTGCTCACCGTTGAGGGTGTGGCCGTCCATCTGAATCAGCTCGCGCTCCTGGAAGGCGAGTTCCAGGCCCGGGGCAATCAAGGCACCGAAGTCGCCTTCGAGCGGCTGCACGCGGCCGCCTTGTTCTGCGCCCGGGATGGGTGGTATGAGGAAGTCGATGGTGACATTGAGCTCGCCGAGTCGCCACCGCTGGGGTGTGGGGTTACCGTGGTCGTTGACGTCGGGTTCGAAGTTCTCTTGGCGCAGACGCCTGGCGATCTCGCTGTATTGCTGCTCGTCGAGCAGTGCGACGGCG
>DATNKN010000315.1:0-2061 GCA_035603375.1 Solirubrobacteraceae bacterium | reverse complement strand
CGGATGGATCTCTCCATCCGGTCCTGGCGGGGAGCAGACGGCAACATCCAGTACACCCGCGGCACGTGCCGTGACCACCCCCATCACCGCCGTGCTCGGATATGGCGCCATTCCGCCCGGTACGTATACCGCGGCGCTCTGCACGGGAACTTCTCGCAGCGTCACACTCTGACCCTGCGCGAGTACCACTTTCACATCTTTGTCCAGACCGGCGCTCGCCACCTCCGCAACGTTAGTAATTGCCACCTGCAACCCAGCCACCATGTCGAGCGACAGCTGCTGGATTCCCTCGTCCAGTCGCTCCGGCTCAACCAGGAGCGGCAGTGGCTGCGCCCCGCCAGTGTCGTACTGCTGTATGAGTTCCAGCAGGGCGCTGTCACCATCGTTCTTGACCTTGATCACGATCTCCCTGACCTTGCGCGCGAGGTCAGGCGGATTGGGCACAATCTGGCGCAACTGACCCACCACCGCTTCTGGTCCGCCGGCCTCTCGCAGCCGCCCCGCGCTCCACCGTTCAACCTGCACGCAAACGCTCCAGCAGCTTGTCGATCTCCCGTGCTCGCAGCTTGTGCGACACGGGGTTGGCGATCAGGCGCGCAGTACACTCGACGATCTCCTCGCGCACGACCAGGTCGTGTTCGCGCAGCGTCGTGCCGGTGGCGGTGAGGTCGACGATCGCCTCGACCATTCCGGTCAGCGGCGCGAGCTCGACCGAGCCCTTGACCTCGACAATCTCGGCCTGGCGGCCGGTCTCCTCCAGGTGGCGTTCCGCGATGCGCGGATACTTGGTTGCAACGCGCATCACGCCAAGCCGTCTGAGCGCCTCGGAGGCCGGGTCGGGGCCCGCCTTGCTGGCAAGCACCATCGTGCAGCGGCCATAGCCGAGGTCGAGCAGCTCATACACCTCGCGCCCACCCTCGCCACGCACGGCTGCCTGCTCGAGCAGCACGTCCTTGCCGGTGATGCCGATGTCGGCGGCCCCAGACTCGACGTAGGTGGGCACGTCGGAGGGTCGCATCGTGATCACACCGATGTCCTCGAACAGCAGCTTGCGGTCGTTGGAGCGCAGCTCAGAGGTGTCCAGGCCGAGACCGCTGAGCAGATCGACCGTCTCACCGAACAAGGCGCCGCGCGGCACGGCGATCGTGAGCCCGTTCGTTGGGCCCTGAGGGACGCCCACACTCGCCTCCCGGCCGGACAGACCGTTCACCGAGCCAGGCGTGTTGTCGGCGGCGGTCACAGCGACGCTCCCGTTCCGCGCTCCTCGCCCATCAGGGCGATGTGCAGGCGATCGACGCCGAGCGCGAAGCCGACGGCAGACAGCGGCCGGCCGAAGCGACCGAGCAGCTCGTCGTAGCGGCCCCCTCCCCCTATGGGCGTGCCGAGCGCGGGGTCGTATACCTCGAACACGGCGCCCGTGTAGTAGCCGATGCTGCGTACCAGGCCGAGGTCGAAGATCACCCGCTCGGCTACGTCCGGCGTCAGCAGCTCGTGCACTTCACGCATGTTCGCCACCGCGTCCGTGACAACGCCTCCGGTAGCGTCGAGCAACTCCGGTCCGCCGCGGCGTTGGGGCACGCTTAGGAGCAGCTCTCGATCCGCATCGACCAGGCCCAGCTGCGAGAGCTCCTCGTCCAGCCGGACGAAGTCGCGATCGGCGAGCGCTTCGAGCAGGCGTGGGCGCGCCTGCTCGGGGACACCGACTCCAGCCATCAACGACGGGAACAGCGAAGCGTCGCCGAGGCCGATGCGGTAGCCCTCAAGGCCGACCGTGTCGAGCGCCGCGCAAAGCACTCCGAGCGCCTCGGCAGTGCCCTGTGGCGCGGACGCGCCAATCAGCTCGATCCCCGCTTGCAAAAGCTCGCGCGGCTGTCCACGCTGCGGACGCACACCGCGATAGCAGTGGGCCAGGTAGCAAAAGCGCAGGGGCGGCTCTTCTGTGGGATAGCGGGTGGCGACCACGCGCGCGATCGGCACCGTCATGTCCGAGCGCAGCACGAGCGCCGCGCCGGACTCGTCGAAAACGCGATAGGCGGGCTTGGCCTCGGCCATATCGGCACG
>DATNKN010000255.1:0-2347 GCA_035603375.1 Solirubrobacteraceae bacterium | reverse complement strand
CGTGCCGGCTCTGGGCCGCGCGCGTGGCGCCCATCACGACCGGCGCCACGGCCTCGAGGTGCGAGGGGTTGGACTCGAGGTTGACCTGGATCGAGTCGCCCGACTCCAGGCGGTAGCTGCCCTGCGCGCCGTGGTGATACTTGACGTCGCCGGTGCCGCCCTGCGGGATCGTGGTTACCGCCTCGAGCGTGGAGGCGCCCTCGAACTCCGCGAAGATCGTGTCGTAGGGGCGCCCCAGGTTGTGCGCCAGCACATTCAGCCGCCCGCGGTGGGCCATCCCGATCACGACCTCCTCGCCGCCGCGCCCGGCCGCCAACTGGATCAGCTCGTCGAGCATCGGCACGGTCATGTCCAGTCCCTCGATCGAGAACTGGTGCTGGCCGAGATACGCCTTGTGCATGAAGCGCTCCAGCGCGTCCACCTCGATCAGGCGCTTCAGCAGCGCCGTGCGCGCCTCGGCTCCGAGCGGCTGGCGGAACGCACCCGACTCGATCTGCTCGCGCAACCACACGCGCTGCTTGTGCGAGGAGATGTGCTCGATCTCATACGCGATTGTGCCGCAGTAGGTCTGGCGCAGGTTCGGCAGTGCCTCGGCAAGCGTTTCGCCCGGCACGTACATGCGCAGGATTCTTGCCGGGATTTGTGCCATCACCTGCGGGGTGAGGCCCGCCGTCTCGGGGTCGAGCTGCGGCTCGCCCTCGGGCTCTGACCCGAGCGGGTCCAGGCGTGCGGCGAGATGCCCGTGGCTGCGGAAGCGGTGCAGCAGCGTGCTTGCGGCCTGTACCGCCTGCAGCATCTGCTCGTCCGGCGCGCTCGCCTGCGGCGGAGCCGCCGCGACGGTGGCGGGCGCGGGCGTTGGCGCGCTCGGGGCGGGTCCGATCTCCACGCCCAGCGAGGCAAACACGCCCTCGTAGAAGTCGTGCTCGCCCTGCAGGCGAGCCTCGATCAGCGCCAGGAAGCGCCCCGACTCCGCCCCTTGGATCACGCGGTGGTCGTAGGTCGAGGTCATCGTCATGACCTTCTCCGCTCCCACTCGCTCGCCGATCGCGCCGAGGCCGACGGGATAGGCGATCGAGCCGGTCGCCACGATCGTGCCCTGACCGCTCATCAGTCGCGGCACCGAGGCCACGGTGCCGAGGCCACCCGGGTTGGTGAGCGTGATGTTCGCGCCCACCAGGTCGTCGGCCGTCAGCGTGTTCGTGCGCGCCTTCTCCACGAGCGCGTCGTATGCCGCCAGGAAGCTCTCGAAGGGCAACGCGCCGGCGTCGCGGATCACCGGCACCATCAGTGTGCGTGTGCCGTCCTTCTTTTGCACGTCCACCGCCAGCCCGAGGTTCACCTGGCCGTCGTCGACGCGATACGGCTTGCCGTCGGCTTCCTCGAAGTGATGGGTCATTGTGTCCATCTCGGTCGCGGCCTGTGCGATCGCGTAGGCGATCAGATGCGTGAAGGACACCTTGCGTCCGGCCGCCTTCAGCTCGCGCCGGCGCCCGTCGAGCACCGTCACGGTCAGCGTCCTGAAGCTGGTGGCGGTGGGGATCGAGCGTGACTCGTCCATGTAGCGGGCGAGCATCGCCGCGGCGCCCTTGATCGGCTGGCGCTCGCTGGCCGGCGCTCCTGACTGTGTGGTGGCCGAGCCGTTGGTCGCGGTGCCGTTTGCGGCGGCCGCGGCGCCGAGCACGTCGGCCTTCACGATCCGCCCACCCGGACCGCTGCCCGCCACGCCGGCAAGATTCACGCCCTCGGCCGCGGCCACCCGCTTGGCCACTGGGGACGCGTCTGCCGCGACCACCTCGCCGTCGTCGGCTCTATTGGAACCGCGCTTTGTTCCTCCCATGACATCGGTGAAGGGATCCTTGCCGGACTCGAGGTTTGTCGAAGGCACCGGCGTGGCCGAATCGTCGTCGCCGTCGGTCGAGGTATCGGCTCTTCCAGCGGAGGGGCCGGTCGGCTCGCCACTCTGAACGGCCAGCCTCGCGATCACCTGCCCCACACCGACGGTCTCGCCCTCCTCGGCCAGAATCTCTGTGACCGTCCCGCTTGCGGGCGAGGGCAGCTCGACGTCCACCTTGTCGGTGGATATCTCAACTATCGTGTCGTCGACCTTGATGAAGTCGCCGACCTTGACATGCCATTCGAGGATCGTTCCCTCGGTGACCGACTCGCCGGCGGCAGGGGTCACGACGTCGATCATTTGATTGATCGTAGTGCCGGACGCCATCTGCTGTCACTCTAGCGTGCCGGGCCGCCGGAATTAATCCAGAGCGACCGAAGCGCGCGTCTCTTTACTTTGCCTAACAGTTGCTCGACGACGTTGTTCGCGTACGAACTCGGCGCTGCCAAAGAA
>DATNKN010000253.1:0-5558 GCA_035603375.1 Solirubrobacteraceae bacterium | reverse complement strand
GAGCTACATCACGAAACTCGAAGACGAGCAGGATGTGACGATCTTCCTCACCACCCACTACATGGACGAGGCGGAGTATTGCGATCGCATCGCGATCATCGACCAGGGCAAGATCGTGGCGCTCGACACGCCCGAGGCGCTGAAGGCGAGCGTCGGCAAGGATCGCGTGCAGATCACCACCGACGACGATGAGGCGGCGATCGCGGCGCTGGCTGAGCGCTTCGGCATCGAGGCTCAAATCGCAGAAGGCGAGGTCACGTTCGGGGTTGCTTCGGGGGAGCAGTTCGTTCCGCGACTGTTCAGCGAGCTTGGCTTGCCCATCCGTTCGGTCAGCGTCGCGCGCCCGTCGCTGGACGACGTCTTCATGTCATACACCGGCTCCACGATTCGCGACGCCGAGGCGGGCTCCAACGACATGATGCGCAACATGGCAAGGATGATGAGCCGCTGATGCCCGCCCGTTGCCCCTCATACGGCCGAGATGGCGCGCCACTGATGTTCGCCCGCTGCCCCGCGACCTGCGCCTGTGCTGATCCCTGCCACCTGGGGGCATGCTGAATGGCGATCGAGACCCGTACCCCAGCCCCCTCGCAGCACGATTCCGCGCCCGAGCTGGCGCGCCAGCATGTGCCCGCGCGCAGCGTCCGCTCGGAGTTGCGCGCGATCCGCGCGGTGTGGCGCCGCGAGCTGATCCGCTTCTCGCGCGATCGCCTGCGCATCCTCACCTCGCTGATCCAGCCGTTCCTGTTCCTGTTCGTGCTCGGCACCGGCCTCTCCTCGCTCGTGTCGGCCAGCACGCACGGGGTCAATTTCCGCACGTTCATCTACCCGGGCGTGCTCTGCATGGCGGTCATGTTCACCGCGATGTTCTCCGCCGCCTCGATCGTGTGGGACCGCGAGTTCGGCTTTCTGCGCGAGATGATGGTCGCGCCCGTGCGCCGCTCCTCGATCGTGCTCGGCAAGTGCGCCGGCGGCGCCACTGTGGCTGCCTTCCAGGGTGTGATCGTGATGGCGATCGGCCCGCTCGTCGGCGTGCACTACACGCTCGGCCTGGCCCTGGAGGTGTTCGCCCTGCAACTGCTGCTGGCCTTCTCGATCACGGCGTTCGGCATGATGGCCGCCGCCCGCGTGACTCAGATGCAGTCGTTCATGGCGCTGATGCAGATGGCGATCATGCCGATGTTCTTCCTCTCCGGCGCGATGTTCCCGGTCAACAACTTGCCGACCTGGCTGGCGGTGCTCAATCGCCTGGACCCGCTCACCTATGCGGTGGACCCGATGCGCCGGGCCGTGTTCGCCCACCTGAACATCTCCCCGCTCGTACGCCACGCGCTCGCTCCCGGCGTGACGTGGTGGGGCTGGCACGTGCCGGGTCTGCTGGAGGCAGCGATGGTGGGCATCATCGGCCTTGTGATGCTGGCGATCGCAATCGCCGAGTTCTCAAGCGTCGAGTAAATGCCGGTGGCGCGGTGCGCCACCTTTGACGGGCGCCGTTCGCGGATGCTTGCGAGATTCAGCTCCCACGGGCCGGCGGCCCGTCGCTTCGGCGTGCTCAGCCAAAAGGACAGGCCCTTGACATCCCCGTCATAACGATATATCGTGAGCTTACTTTGATAGATCACGATAGGAGATAGATATGTTCGCTCACGCGATATATGCAACTACCGAGGGGGACTGCGCGCACGAGGCTCATCGCTGCGGGCGCGGCGGTTCCCGACAGGACCTGATGGACTACTGGCGTGCGATGACCGGGCGCGGCGGGCCGGCAGAGGGTGGCCATCGCCATGGTCACCACCGCGGACCGCGCGACGGCGGGCCGGGCGGGCGTGGCGGTTTCGAGGGCTTTCCCTTCGGCGGCTTCGGGGGCCCCGGTGGCGGTCGCTTCGGTCGCGGTCGCAAGGCCCGACGCGGAGACATCCGCACCGCCGCGCTGCTGCTGCTGGCCGAGGAGCCGCGCAACGGCTACCAAATCATGCAGGAGGTGGAGGAGCGCAGCGACGGGGTGTGGCGTCCCAGCCCTGGGTCGGTCTACCCGGCCCTGCAACAGCTCGAGGACGAGGGCCTGATCCGCTCAAGCGAAGGTGGCGGTGGTACCGGCAAGGTGTTCGAGCTGACCGACGCCGGCAGGACCCGCGTGCAGGAGCGCGACAGCGATGCCCCCGCGCCCTGGGAGCAGATGAGCGGCAACGTCTCAGACCAGGCGCACGAACTCGCGGGGATCATGCGCGAGGTCGCCTCCGCTTTTGTGCAGGTGATGCGCAACGGCAGCGACACCCAGATAGCGCAGGCCCGTAAGCTGCTTGTGGCAACGCGGCGCGACCTCTACCGCATCCTCGCCGACGGCGACCCCGGGGACTCCGCCGAGGAGTAGCTGTAAGACCCGAGGAGTTTGTTCAGCTCGTCGGTCACCCAATCGATCGAGCCTCGGCGGCGGCGCCCAGTGCGGGCTGATGTCGTCGAGGCGACGATTGGGGGCGGTGCGTTCTATTGAGAGGCGGTGTTCTCGACGGCCTGCATCGCCACGCCGAGCAGCGGGTCCTGCTTCGCGGTCTCCCGCGAGGTCTCCGAGGCGCGGATGCTCTCGCTCAGGCCGTCGGGATCGCTGAGCAGGCGGCGTTCGGTGAGTGGCTGGATCAGGCCGCGCAGCACGATCGTCGGGCCCACCCAGCGCGGTGCCCACACACGTGCCGAGCGCCGTTCGATCCCCCGCTCGATCGCGTCGACGGCCGTCGACACCGGGGCAGGCTTGGTCAGGAAGCCGGGGCTCTTGCGACGGATCCCCTGCGTCGAGGGCTGCGCAAAGCTGGCGCGCACGAGGTCGGTGTCGATGAAGCCGAAGTACGCGCAGCCAACGCGTGCCCCGCTCGGCGCGGTCTCCATGCGCAGCGCGTTGGTGAACGCCTCGACGCCAGCCTTGGCGGAGCTGTAGGGGGCCATCAGCGGCGCGTGCGCGATCGCCGACAGCGAGGAGATGTTCAGCAGATACCCCTTGCGCTCGACGATCTGCTCGATCAGCGCGCGGTTGGTGCGCCACACGCCGAGGAAGTTGACCGCCAGCGTGCGCTCGACCTGCTCGACGGGAGCGCTCGCGATCGGCCCAGTGAACGCGATCCCGGCGTTGGCGATACCCACGTCGATGCCGCCGAAGCGCTCGACGGTTGCGCTCACCGCGCGCTGCAGTGCCTCGTAGTCGCTCACGTCCGCCTCGAAGGCGGCGGCGCGCTCGCCAAGCTCGGCGGCAAGCGCCTGCAGGCGCTCGGGCTCCAGGCCGATGAGTGCCACATTGGCGCCCTTGCTGTGCAGGCGCCGCGCCGTCTCGGCACCGATGCCGCGCGCGGCACCGGTGATGAACACGGTGCGCCCGCTGACATCGTAGGGCGTCTGGGTGCGGCTCATACGATTCTCAACTCTATGCGCTTGCTCATTGCTATGCCTCTCTGACAACGCTTGCGCCACGGGCGGGCACGAGCGTGATGTGGTGATTGCGCGCCCTTTCGCCCTCTGGACGCTCTGCTCGCAGCGTGGTGCGCTTCAGGATCGTGCGCAGCGCTACACGCATCTCAAAGCTTGCAAACGCTGCCCCGAGGCAGCGCCGGCGCCCGCCGCCGAAGGGAATCCACGTGTACGTCGAGGCGGCGCCGTCCTCCAGGAAGCGCTCGGGGCGAAAGCGCTTTGGCTCGGGGAACAGCGTTGCGTCGTTGTGCAGCAGCAGGATCGCCGGCATCACGGTCACGCCCGCTGGCAATCGCCAGTCGCCCAGCTCGACCGGCGCCTGCAGCTGGCGCAGCACAGCGGGAATCACGGGGCGCACGCGCAGCGTCTCCTGCACGACCGCGTCGAGATAGGCGTCATCGCCCTCGCGTGCGCGGGCAAGTGCCTCGGGGTGGCGCAAGAGCCGCTCGAATGCCCAGGCCAGGCCGGTGGTCGTCGTCTCGTGTCCGGCAAGCAGCAGCGTCATGATCTGGTCGCGCAGCTCCTCGTCGTCGGTTTCCCCGGCGCGCACGAGCTGGGAGAGCACATCCTCGCGCTCGTCCAGCTGTGGGTCGAGGCGTCGTGCGGCGATCTCCTCGCGCAACAGCGCGTTGGCGTGCTCTATCGCGCGGCGAAAGCGCCGCCAGCGCCCGACGTGTTCGAGTGGCTTCACCACCCACATCCCCATCAGTATGGGGTCGGTGGGGACGGCCGCGGGCAGTGCCTCGCGCAGCGCGCGCAGGCGCGCGGGGTCGGTGACGCCGATCACCGCCTCCAGGATCACCTCGAGCGTGATCGCCTGCATGCGTGGATGCAGCGGAAACGGCTCGCCGATCGGCCAGCGCTCGATGTCTTCCTCGACGATGCGCTCCACGATCTCGCCGTAGCGACGCACCGAGTCGCCGTGAAAGGGTGGCAGCAGGCGCTTGCGCGCGCTCAGGTGTGGCTCCTCGTCAAGCACCAGCACCGAGCGCTCGCCGAGCACGGGCGCCAGCAGCGAGTTGCCATCGCCGGCGTGATACACGGCGGGATCACCCGTGAAGATCTGCTTGACCAGCTGCGTGTCGTTAACGACTACCGCCGTGCCCCACGGCAGCGAGCGGATCGTAAACACCGGCCCGTACTTGCGCTGGGCGGAAGCGAAGAAGGCGAGCGTGCGGCTCCAAGTCAGCGCGCTCTGCAGCAGCATCGGCATGCGCGGGCCGGGTGGGAGGAGGGGCTTGGGTCGATGGGTCATTGGGGCGACGGGCATCGTGGCTGTAGACATGTCTCGATGTTACACCATTTGATGTCACGTTGTTTGGCGTCGCATCGTTTGGGGATATGATGCGCTCCGTGGCAACTGACACCGCCCTAACGATCGAGCAGCTGGCGGCGCAAAGCGGCATGACCGTGCGCAACATCCGCGCGCACCGCGCACGCGGGCTGCTGCCCGCCCCGGAGGTGCGCGAGCGTGTGGGCTACTACGGCCCCGAACACCTCGCGCGCTTGCAGCTGATCAAGGAGATGCAGGCGGACGGCTTCAACCTGCGTGCGATCCAGCGTCTGCTGGAGGAGACCCACGGTCGCCCTGAGCAGCTGCTGAGCCTGAGCGAGGCGGTGCACGCCCCGGTCGAAGCGATTGAGCAGCCGCAGGTATTCACGCTGGCGGAGCTGCAGGCCCGCTTCGATGAGGTAGACAGACGTCTGCTGGCGCGCGCGGAAAAGATCGGTCTGCTCGTGGCGCTCGGCGAGGATCGCTACGAGGCGCCGCTGCCCTCGCTGCTCGACGCCGCCGAGGAGGTGGTGCGCCGCGGCATCCCACTCGGTCACGTGCTGACGATGACAGGCAAGGTGCGCGAGCAGTGCAAGATCGTCGCGCGCGAGTACGTGCGCCTGTTCCTGGAGGACCTGTGGAAGCCGTTTGCCGCCGCGGGCTACCCGCAGGAGCGCTGGTCGGAGGTAACCGAGTCGATCGAGCGTTTGCGTCCGTTGTCCTCGTATGCGCTGCTGGCCTCCTACCAGATGACGATGACCGAGGAGGTCGAGGCGGCCTTTGGGCGGGAGTTGGAGCGGCTTACGCGGGCGCGGCGTTAGTGGGGTCGTAG
>DATNKN010000231.1:0-5045 GCA_035603375.1 Solirubrobacteraceae bacterium | reverse complement strand
GGATGCCGTAGATGCCGCGCGCGGAGTCCTCGACGGCGGCGACGGGCGAGCCGGTCGAGGAGGCGAGCGCGAGGAAGCCGGCCGGCGGCTCGAACACGGTGTCGCGATGGGACATCCAGCAGGTCTGCTCCCTTGGCATTCCCGCGAGCAGCACGCCTGGCTCTGTGACGGTCAGCTCTGAGCGGCCGAACTCGCCGACCTCGGCCTGCTCGACGCGCCCACCAAGCTCGTGCACGAGCAGCTGCATGCCATAGCAAATGCCGAGCACCGGCACACCGAGGTTGAGCAGCTCGCGGTCCAGGCGCGGGGCGCCTGGCGCATACACCGACGCGGGACCCCCCGAGAGAATGATCCCGCGCGGTTTGCGCTTGGCCACCTCCTCCAGCCCGACGTGATGAGGGAGCAGCTCGCTGAACACCCCACAGTCGCGGATACGGCGCGCGATCAGCTGGGAGTACTGGCCGCCGTAGTCGAGGACCACCACCTCCTCCCGAGCTGCCCCCACCCCATCCGACGCTGCGGTGGGCGTCGCAGGGGTCGTGACAGCGGCGTCAGTCATTAACCAGTTCGGCTGCCTTGCCGTTTGAGCCCATGCCGACGGACTGGTCGCGCTGGAGCTGCTTGCCCTCCGTTTGCAGCGAGGGCGCGATGACGACCTCGGCACGGTTGAACTCGGCAAGGTCCTTGTGACCGCAAGTGGCCATCGAGGTTCGCAGGCCGCCGAACAGGTTGAAGGTGCCATCGTTCTCGCGCGCGGGACCGACGAGGATCTCCTCCAGGGTGCCGTTGCGCGTGGTCGCCACACGTGCGCCGCGCGGGAGCGTCGGGTGGAATGTGGCCATGCCCCAGTGAAAGCCCCGTCCAGGCGCTTCATGTGCGCGAGCAAGCGGCGAGCCGATCATGACCGCGTCGGCGCCGAGTGCGATCGCCTTGGAGACGTCGCCACCATTGCGCATACCGCCATCAGCGATCACCTGACAGTACTCGCCGGTCTCCAGCATGTGGGTTGAGCGAGCGTGGGCCACGTCGGCGATCGCCGTGGCTTGCGGCACGCCAATGCCGAGCACCCCGCGGGTGGTACACGCGGCGCCCGGTCCCACACCGACGAGCACGCCGGCGGCGCCCGTGCGCATCAGGTGCAGACCCGTCTGATAGGAGGCACAGCCGCCGACCACCACGGGCACGTCAAGCGAGGGGATGAACTCCTTCAGGTTCAGCGGCTCGGACACCGTGGAGACGTGTTCGCCAGAAACCACCGTGCCCTGGATGACGAGCACGTCCAGGCCAGCCTCCAGCGCCAGCTCGTGATACTCGAGCACACGCTGCGGAGTCAGCGAGGCCGCGACCACGACCTTGTGCTCCTTGATCTCGCGGATTCGCTGGGCGATCAGCTCGGGCTTGACTGGCGTCGCGTAGATCTCCTGCATCTCGCGCGTGGCGATCTCCTTGGGCAGCGCGGCGATCCGCTCCAACTGCTCGTCGGCATCCTCGTAGCGTGTGAAGATCCCCTCGAGGTTGAGCACCGCCAGGCCGCCGAGCCCGCCGACTATCGCGGCCGTCTCAGGCGAGACGACACCGTCCATCGCGGAGGCCATCATCGGCAGCTCGAACTGGTAAGGACCGAGCTTCCAGGAGATGTCGATGTCGTCAGGATCGCGCGTGCGCCTGGAGGGCACAATCGCGATGTCGTCAAAGCCGTAAGCGCGGCGGCCCTGCTTGCCGCGTCCAATCTCTACTTCCATCTGGGAATCCTTACACTCGAGGCGGACGAGCATAGCAATGCCCTGGGGCCCCTTGGGTATGCTCGACTGAGATGAGCAACGGCAATCTCCCCAGCTATGAGCCGCAGGCAATCGAGGCTCGCCGCCAGGCGGCGTGGCACGCACAGAACGCCTTCAGAACGCCTGAGGCGAGCGGCGAGAAACCGCACAAGTACATCAAGCCGTCGGCTCCGTTTACCTCCGGAAACATCCACATCGGGCATGTGCGCAGCTATTCGATAGGCGACGCCTATGCGCGCTTCTGCCGGGCGCGAGGTGAGGACGTGCTGTTCGCGTTCGGCTTCGACTCCTTTGGCCTGCCGGCCGAGCTTGGCGCGATCGCCGGCAAAGAGTCGCCCAGCGCGTGGGTGGCGCGCTGTGCGGAGCACATGGTCGGGCAGCTGCGCCAGCTCGGGTTCTCTTTCGATTGGGAGCGCACGTTCATGAGCTCGGACGCGATCATGTACCGCTGGTCGCAGTGGTTGTTTCTGACGTTGCTGGACGCCGGCTTGGTGTATCGCGGCACGGGCAGCGTGGACTGGTGCGATACCTGCCAGACCGTGCTTGCGACGATCCAGGTCGAGGACGGGACCTGCTGGCGCTGCCACAACCCCGTGCGGCTCATCGAGCGTCCCCAGTGGTACCTGCGGATCAGCGAGTACGTACCGGAGAACGACCGGCGCCTGCACGAGCTGGCGGCGAGCGGGATATGGGATGAGAACGCGCTTGCCTCCCAGCGCTTCGTGCTCGGCCGCGTGGACGGCGTCGAGCTTGAGCTGACCCAGCCGTCCCGGCCGGGTGCCCCCGAGGAGGGCGAGCCGCTGACCGTGTTCACCGCCCACCCCGACGCGCTCGAGCTGGCGCGATTCGTGGCCGTCTCGCCAAGACACCCGCGTGTGGAGGAGTGGGCGCGGGACGAGGTTTTGGCTCAGCGCCTCGAGGAGCTGCGGGCGGTGGGTCTGGAGCGAAGTGCGCGCGAGGCGCAAACGATGCCCCTCGTGGATACCGGTCGCCTGGTGGCCTCCCCTACTGGCGGAGAGCCACTACCAGTGATCGTCACCCCAACTGTGGACGGCCGCTTCGGGCCGACCGCCGTGCTCGGCATTCCCGAGCGCGACCGCACCGACGCGGTTATCGCCGAGCGGCTGTTCGGCGCGCCGCAGGAGTCTCCCGCGGAGCCCCCCACGCCCACCGCCAGTATCTCCAGTACGCCGACGCGCGAGGCCGTCCGCTACCGGGCGAACGACTTCACGATCTCCCGGCAGCGCTCGTGGGGCACGCCGATCCCGATCGTGTATTGCGAGCGTTGCGGCACCGTGCCGCTGGGGCGCGAGCAACTGCCGGTGCTGCTGCCACTCGACGTGAAGCCGACCGGCACCGGCAACCCGCTGGCCGAGCGCGAGGACTTCGTACAGACCACCTGCCCGACATGCGGCGAGAGCGCGCGGCGCGAGACCGATACGCTCGATTGTCACTTCGATGCCCTGTGGTTGTGGGTACCGGTGTGTGTGCCGCCGAGCGAGCGCGAGCAGACGCTCGAGCACATCCTGGCGCTCGAGGATCTGCGCACATGGTTGCCCTCCGAGCGGGTCGTGGCGGGCTCGGACAGCGGCAATTTCGTGTTCGACCAGCGAACGGTGACGAAGGCGCTGCGCGATATCGGCCCACTGGAGTTCCTGGCCGACGGCGAGCCCTTCGCTGGCTGCCTGTTCCACGAGATGGTGATCAGAGACGGACGCAAGATGAGCAAGCACCTGGGCAACGTGGTCGACCCGGACGAGCTGGTCGAGCAATACGGGGCCGACACGGTGCGCATGGCGGTGCTGTACGCGGCTCGTGCGCAACGCTCGCTGAACTGGAGCGATGGCGACGTCAAGCGCTGTCACCGTTTTTTGCGCCAGCTTTGGGACTATTCGCAAGCACGCTTCGCACTTGACCCCGCAGGGGCCGAGCAAGGCGCCACGAATGGAGCCTCGGCCGACAACGCGCAGACCGCCGCAATGGGCGCCGACAAGACCGAGCACCTGCGCAAACGCCTGGAGCAATGGTGTGAGACGGCCGTGGAGAAGATCACCGAGGACGCAGTCGAGCTAGAGATGCACAGCGCGGTTCGCAATGTGATGCGCCTTTTCGACCGCATCCGCGACTACGAGAAGCGTGTGATCGCAAAGCGCGGGCGGCTGTGTGCGGAGGACCACGAGGCGCTGCTCGCGGCGCTGCGAATACTTGCCCGCGTGCTGATGCCGTTCGCTCCTCACGTCGCTGAGGAGCTGTTGATCGCCGCGGCGGCGCCCGGCGAGGAGATCGACGCGTCGTGGCCGCGGGGGGAGCTTGTGCCACGATGACATGTACAAGCCGAAGTCAACCAACCCAACGAAGAAGGGGTGAGACCCGATGAGCACCGCTACAGGGCACGCAGACCTGAACGAGACGACTCGCTCATGCGTGACCGAACTGGTGTGTCAGCGATGCGATGTCAAACGCCCGATAACCGACACGGAGGCCTTTTGCCCCACGTGCGGCAAGTGCCTCGACGTTGCCTATGACTACGAGCTGGCAAAGACTCGCTTGCGCGAGCTTCCAATGAACGAGCGTCCCCGCAACATCTGGCGGCTGTCTGAGCTGCTGCCGATCCGCTCAGCGCATGCTCAGGCGGAAGTGGGCCAGGTGTCGGGCATGACGCCGCTGATCCCAGCGAACCGGCTCGGCGCCAGATTCGGATTGCGAAAACTGTATTTGAAGGACGACAGCACGCAGCGACCGAGCCTCTCCTACAAGGACAGGGTCGTCTCCAGCGCGATCGCTCGTGCCCTGGAGCTGGGAAAGACCGAGATCGGGTGCGTCTCGACGGGCAACGTCGGTACGGCTGTGGCTTCGCTGGCAGCCAAGGCTGGGCTCACCCCCTATGTGTTCTATCCCAACCGTTTGGAGCAGACCAAGGCGCGTGTTTGCCGCGCGCTGGGCGCGCGGGTTTGCCAGGTCGCCGGCAACTATGACGAAGCCAACCGCGAGTGCCGCAAGGTGGCGGCCGCCAGCGGGCTTGAGTTCGCGAATATCACTTTGCGACCCTTCTACGCCGAGGGCGCCAAGACGACCGTTTTTGAGATCGTTGAGCAGCTCGACTGGAGAGCTCCAGATCACATCGTCTCGGCTACTGCGGGGGGAACGCTTTCCTCACGGTTGCACAAGGGATTGGTCGAGTTGGAGACAGTCGGGCTGGCCCAGACGAGCGCGACGAAGATGCACATCGCCCAGCCGGATGGGTGCTCGCCGATCGCCGACGCG
>DATNKN010000222.1:0-6017 GCA_035603375.1 Solirubrobacteraceae bacterium | reverse complement strand
GCATTGAATGGAGCAAGCTTCGGCGAATCGCTGTCGGAGTCGGCCCCGGGACGTTCACCGGTCTGCGCATCGGGATCGCCACGGCGCGTGGCTTGGCGCAGTCGCTGGGCGTGGATCTGGTGGGCGTCTCAAGTCTGCGGGCGCTTGCCTGCCTGCCCCCCGTCACGGGGAGTGCCCTTCAGGGCGCAGATGGTGCCGACGAGCGGGCTCAGCGCATCCTTGCCGCGATCGACGCCCGCCGCGGTGAGGTGTTCATCGCCGCCTATGACGATGGCCGGGAGCTGATCGCGCCGCGGGCAGTCTCCCCCGACGCCATCGCCGAGCTGCTGGAGAGCGCGGCAATAGACACACAAGCCGAGCGGTGGCTCGCGCTGGGCGACGGCGCCATTCTCTACCGCGAAGCTTTCGAGCGAGCGGGCGTGCATGTCGCCGACGATCTCTTTGAAGGTCACCGAATCCAGGCGCCGGCGATCTGCGAGTTGGGCGAGCGGGCGCTCGTGAGCGCGGAGGCGGTTGTGCCCGACTATCGGCGCCGCCCCGACGCGGAAACGGCTCTCCAGGGAACGGCTTCCTAGTGGGCTCCTCGGCGGCACGAATAACCGCCAAGGGGTCTTTCCCGGTAGAGATCCGGGACCTCAACTATGCGGATCTGCCGCGAGTGATCGCGATCGAGCGGCGTGCGTTCCCAACGCCGTGGTCGCTTGCGATGTTCGTGCTGGAGCTGTCCAAGTCCTCGGGTGTCTGTCTCGCCGCGTTGCACGACGGTCGCCTTGTCGGCTACCTGATCTGTTCTCGCTACGACACGGTGTGGCACGTGATGAACATCGCCGTGGACGTCGATCGTCAACACAGGGGCGTTGCCTCGGCGCTGCTGGCCGAGTTGTATGAGCGGGTCAGCGACCCGCAGGCGCGCTTTACCCTTGAGGTACGCCGCTCCAACCACGTCGCGATCCACCTATACGAGCGCGAGGGCTTTCGTGCGGCGGGGTTGCGCCGACGCTACTACCAGGATAACGGCGAGGACGCGCTTGTGATGTGGCGCACCCCGGCGACGCTCGCGGGTTCGCTCGACGACGTGCCCGACCCCGGACCGGTATGAGCACCATCACCTCACACCACCGCGATCCGGTGAATGTCATCCGCGCCCGGCGTTCCTCGGCATGACGATTCTCGCCCTTGAGACGAGCTGCGACGACACGTGCGCGGCGGTAATCGGAGAGCGTGGAACGATTCGCTCGAACACGATCTCCTCGCAGCGGGCGCACGATCGCTTCGGCGGGGTCGTGCCGGAGATCGCCTCAAGGCACCACCTGGAGTTGGTCAACGCGATCGTCGAGCGCTCACTCGCGGACGCGGGCACGACGCTGGAGGAGATCGATCTGGTGGCAGTCACACAGGGTCCGGGGCTCGTCGGGGCGTTGCTCGTCGGTCTGTCCACCGCGAAGGCGCTCGCGGCGGCGCGCGAGCTGCCGTTGGCACCGATCGACCACCTTCAGGGACATGTTGCGGCCAATTTTCTGGCTGGCGGCGAGGACGGGGCGCAGGAGCCCTTCGAACCTCCGTTCCTGTGCCTGATCGCAAGCGGCGGCCACACCCTGCTTGCGCATGTGCGCGACCACAGTGGCTTTCAAACGCTCGGGCGCACGCTGGACGATGCCGCCGGGGAGGCGTTCGACAAGGGCGCGCGGATGCTTGGGCTCGGCTACCCGGGTGGGCCGGCGCTCGAGCGCCTCGCCTCCGAAGGCGATCCGGAGGCGTTCGAGTTCCCGGCGTCCGGTTCGCGCTCGCGTGGGGGCCGGGGGGCGACGCGCGCGTTTGGGCGCGGTCTGGATTTTTCCTTCGCGGGCCTGAAGACGTCGCTGCTCTACCGGCTGCGCGAACTCGGCGATGAGGCCGCGCGCGAGCGCGCGGCTGACCTGGCGGCTTCCTACCAGGCGGCGATTGTCGAGCACCTGATGCTGCGCGCCGAGCAGGCGCTCGTGTCGACCGGCCTCGGTCGCCTCGCTGTCGGCGGTGGTGTGGCAGCCAATGGAGAGTTGCGCCGGCGCTTGCAAACGCTCGGTGCGAGCGTGCATGTGCCCCCGCGTGTGCTGTGCACCGACAACGCCGCGATGATCGGCGGCGCGGCCCGCTTCGCACCGGCGCTGGCATACCCCGAGTATCTGGGGCTCGACGCCTACGCGACGGGCGAGCGTCCGCGATGAGCGTCGTGCTCACGCTCTACTCCAAGCCGGACTGTCACCTGTGCGTGGACGCGCTGGCCGCGCTGATCGGGTTGCAGTCCGAGCTGGGGTTCCACATCTCCGAGGTTGACATAACCACAGACGAGGCCCTGCACAGAGCGTATTTCGAGCGCATCCCGGTGGTGGCGCTGGAAGGCGAGGAGCTGTTCGACTATTTCGTGGACGAGCAAGTACTAAGGGTGCGCTTGCAAACCATCCTTTAGAGTCAAGGTCGATGGCTTACAACGATCTGACGGCGCCCGTGGGCTCGACGCAAGAAGGCGAGCACACTCTGGGCGAGCGACTCTCGCTCGGTGTCGCCGCGCGCCTCTCGCGCTACCTGCAGGTGCTCACCCAGGCCAAGAAGATGGGCAAGGAGACGATATCCTCCCAGGAACTCTCCGACTACACCCACGTCAACTCCACGCAGATCCGTCGCGATCTGTCGGGATTCGGGAAGTTCGGCAAGCGCGGTGTCGGCTACAACGTCGAGTCGCTCGTCTCACAGATTCGCAAGATCCTGCGCACCTCCGGCCAGCACAACATCGCGCTGCTGGGCGCCGGACATCTCGGCAAGGCGATCGCCTCCTCAGACATCTTCGCCGACCATGGCTTCAGGGTCGTGGCGATCTTCGATGTGGACGCCGGGAAGGTTGGCACGAAGGTCGGTGCCCAGAGCGTGCGCCACACCAGCGAGCTGCGCCAGGTCGTCGAGGATGAGGACATCGTGGTGGGAGTGCTCGCCGTTCCCACCCAGGCCGCCCAGGGCTTGGCCGACGAGCTGGTGGCGGCGGGCGTGAAGATCATCTTCAACTACTCGGAGTCGCTGCTTGCGGTGCCGCCCGAGGTGACCGTCCACACTTCGAGCCCTGCCGTCGATCTGCTCTACGCGCTGTACTTCTATCTCACCTGAGACGACTCCCACCCGGTGCGCACGCCCCGAGTTCCTAAGCTGGGGAACCACCGCAGAGCGAGTTCAGACCACATCGCACGCCCCCAATCCCTCCCCAAATGACCAGCCTCGATCTAGACCAGGCCGTCGATACATTCGCCCAGGCCACGGATCTCACCGTCGGTATCGAGGAGGAGTTCGCGATTCTCGACCCCGTCACGCACGACCTCGTGCCGCGCTTTGAGGAGCTGCGCGACGCCGCGATCGCGTGCGATTCGCTCTTGGGAGAGTCGATTGCCGGCGAGTTGATCTCCTCGGAGATCGAGATCGTCTCCGGGCGCGGCGAGAATTTCGCTGACGCGCTCGCCCGACAGCGCGAGCGACGCAGGCGCCTGTTTGCGCTCGCGGGCGAGCAGCGCGCCGCGCTGGCGGCCACCGGAACCCATCCGTGGGCCGACTATCGCGAGCAGCCGATCATCGACACCGAGCACTACCGGCGCGTGGAGGAGGGTCTGAAGTACGTCGCCTGGCGCAACAACACCTTCAGCTTGCACGTGCACGTCGGCGTCAGAGATATCGATCGCGCTGTGCGCGTGTGCGACCGGCTGCGCCCGGTCTTGCCGCTACTGCTCGCGGTCTCCGCCAACTCCCCGTATCTCGACGGCCGCGACTCGGGACTTCACTCGGCGCGCACGCAGAGCTTTACCAGGAACTTCCCGCGTTGCGGCATACCCGATCCCTTCGGGAGCTGGCGCACCTATCGCGAGTACATCGAGTTCCTGGTGCGTACGCGCTCGATCGTCGAGTTCACACAGGTGTGGTGGTCGGTGCGCCCTCATTTCCGCTTCGGAACGGTCGAGGTCAGGATCTGCGACGCGCAGAGCACCGCCGGCGAGTCCGAGTCGTTGGCGGGCCTGATCGTGGCGTGCGTGGCGCAGGCCGCGCGCGACGTGGACGAGGGTGTGCCGTTCTCCGATCCCGCGCCACGCCTGATCGAGGAGAACATGTGGCGCGCGATTCGCTACGGGCTCGACGGCAAGATGGTGGACCTGCAGTGTGCTGAGGAGTATCCGGCCGCCGAGATCGTCGAGCGGCTTGCCGCTTGGACCGAGCCGGTGCGACGCGAGCTTGGTGTGGACCTCGTGTTTCTCGAGCGCAACGGCGCTCAGCGCCAGCGTCGGGCGATTGAGGCGGGCGCGAGTCCCGAGGAGACGTTCGCGGCCTGCGTGCGCGAGACACAGCAAACCTATTCCCAGGAGGTGACGGTGTGATGGACGAAGCTCACGAGCAGAGCAGTGCGGCCGCGACAACGGATGCGGGGCCGAGTGAGCCGACGGGTGCCCAGTCGAGCGAGGCGGAGATGCGTGCTGCATACGAAGCCGAGCTGAACCGCATCACCAGTGCCGAGATGATCGTGCAGACGGCCGTCTCGCTCATAAACATCGGTGGTCGTCGTCTGGGGCTCGTCCCGCCTGGCTCCACGAGTGAGCAAGCTGCCGCCGCAGGCGGCGAACGCGATCTCGAGCAGGTGCGCGACGCGATCGACGGTGCCAGCGCACTTATGCCGATCCTCGAGCGGCGTATGCCAACCGAGTTGGGTCCTCTGCGAGACGCAATCGCGCAATTGCAGGTGGCCTACGCACGCGAGGCGCAGAATTCCGCAGGCACGACATCGACCTCGTCAGCATCTCAGGCCAAGGTTGAGAAGAGCCCGGAGAAGCCCACTGAGGAGGATCAACAGTCCGGTCCCGGGCCTGCTCAAGCGAGTGGCAGGTTGTGGGTGCCCGGCCGCTGAGTCCACGTCGCACGGCTTCCAGCCGCCGCGCACGATAGACTCCGCCCGCCTTTACGCCGGGCAACACGCTCAAAGGAGCGGCCCGTAAACGAAGGTGCGCGCGAATTTCCTCGCGCGGCACGCCAATCAGACCGCGGAGGATTTCTGTTGAGTAGCTTTCTGACGAACCATGGGGTCGTCGTCGCCCTCGTATGCGCCGCCTGCGCCGTTGTATACGGCCTGGTGACCACACGTTCCCTGCTGGCACTCTCGCCCGGCAATGAGCGTATGCAAAGCATCTCACTCGCGGTCCAGCAGGGCGCCCGCGCCTATCTGAACCGCCAGTACACCACGATCGCGGTCGTCGGTGTGGTGATTTTCGTGGCCCTGATCTTCATCCAGAACATCGCCGTCGCCTGTGGTTTTGCAATCGGCGGCATCCTGTCCGGCTCGGCCGGCTACATCGGCATGAACGTGTCGGTGCGCGCCAACTCGCGTGTTGCCGAGGCCGCGCGCGGCGGCGTTTCGCCCGCCCTGCGCGTCGCCTTCCAGGGCGGGGCGATCACGGGCATGCTCGTCGCCGGGCTGGCCCTGCTGGGTCTCGCCGGCTACTACGGCCTGCTCACCGCCGTGTTCAACGACAGCCAGAAGACGGCCGTCGACGCGCTGATCGGGCTTGGCTTCGGCGGTTCGCTGATCTCTGTATTCGCCAGACTTGGTGGCGGCATCTTTACGAAGGCCGCGGATGTCGGTGCTGACATCGTCGGCAAGATCGAGGCCGGCATCCCCGAGGACGACCCACGCAACCCGGCGGTGATCGCCGACAACGTCGGCGACAACGTCGGCGACTGCGCCGGCATGGCGGCCGACCTGTTCGAGACCTACGCGGTGACGGCGATCGCGGTGATGCTGCTCGGCGTGCTGACCTTCCACGAGTCAACGCGCGTCGTGCTGTACCCGCTGGTGATCGGCGCTGTGGCGATCATCGCCTCGATCATCGGCACGTTCGCGGTTCGCACGAGGACCGACAACGTCGAGCGTGCGCTGCTGCAGGGCCTGCTCGTCTCGGGCGTGCTCGCGGCGGCGGCGTTCGCTCCGATCACCTACTGGCTGATGCACACGCTGACGT
>DATNKN010000191.1:0-20251 GCA_035603375.1 Solirubrobacteraceae bacterium | reverse complement strand
GGTGCGAAAGGCCGCCAAGCCGAAAAAGAAGAAGTAACGCCGGAGCGGCCTTCGACTCGCTCGCGGAATGCGCCAGTCGCGACGTTTCCAAACGGTCAGGCCGAGGTAGAGAATCTCATGGAGATGCCCACTATGTCCAGTGGATCGTAAGCTGCGACAGAAGCTACTGGACCTTACCCGTCAGGCTGCCTACTCTTGATTACCAGAAGCTCGAGCGCTGGTACGCGCTTGAACTCGCTGGTGTTGACAGTCGCGAGGGTAAGTCCGTGGGCAAGTGGGGTGGCCGCTATCCAGAGGTCGCACGCGCCAATGATTTCGCCCTTTTTAAGGTCGTCGGCAGACATTCGAGCAGTGCTTTCAGTGTCGGGTGTGGTTGGAGCTGCGTGGCGGCCTGCGCGTCGGCGTTGGGCCAGATGTCCACGGCATCAGTCGACGCGGATCACCGAGGCGGCCATCAGCGGTTGGTTTGCGCGCCGACAAGTTTCGCCCATGTAGCTGGGCACGAACCCTCTCGCACTAGTGTGATGCTGGTGCGGCGGGACGTCCGACTGGCTCGTGATCACCATGAAGCACGTCGGGGTCGAGGTCGTAGCCGTTGGGCCAGACGACGGTCCCCAGCTCAGTGTCGATGCGCACCTGTCGGAAGTAGTCGGGGTCTTGTAGCGGTTCTGCCACCTGCCCCCATAGGTCGGTCGATAGATCGACCTCGCGGACGAGTCCGTCGGTAAAGGCGAGCCGTAGCCGGAAGTCATCCAGCGGCTCAACGCTGGTGATGCGGGGAAGTGCGTGAGCTGGGTTCATGGCAGTGGGTCAATGCTAGCGAGCGGTGAGCGAGCTTGGGCAAGCTCCCAGTCTGCTTGCAACTCGGCTTCGTGCAAGGTAGTCCACTCGCGAATGAGGCGCAGGGCGCGGATTGGCAGGTACCCGGCCAGAGGCTCTCCGGTGCCGATCACGATCTGTGCCTCGTACTCGCCATAGCGCGCGTGGAAGTGCGGCGGCGCGTGATCGCTGTGGTACATCGTCACAACGATCCCGTAGAACGCACTGATACGCGGCATCAGACGCCCCGACTTTGACGTGGGTAAGGTTTGCGGCAGGGCGTTGTGGTGCCCGCTCTGTTGGTTCCCAACGACTTGAGTTCGTCATCGTCGGTGCAGGCTACTCATCGGCTGCGACGGTTCTCGGAATGGGCACTGGCTCATTTCCAGTGCCCAAACCCCACCGAATCGTCCCTAATCCCGCCGAAACCGTTGGCATGACAACCCGTAGAATCGCCAGCAATCGCCTATAGATCAGGCCTTTCGGCCCTCCGCCGGCGTCGTCCTCCTAAGCGGTAGATCCAGGTTCGACTCCTGGCGGGGGCATGGGTGGTCAATTGCCTGCTGGTTCGCATACAACGGTAAGGACGCGCGTAGCGTGGCTGCTATCTTCGCGCCACCAATGCCCATCCTGCAAATCGTCATCGCCAGTACCCGCCCAGGCCGTGTCGGTCTCCCCGTGGCGCGCTGGTTCGAGCAAAGAGCTCGAGCGCACGGGGGCTTTGACGTCGAGCTTGTGGATCTCGCGGAGATTAACCTCCCCTTTGTGGACGAGCCAAACCATCCGCGGCTGCGCGAATACACCAAGCAGCACACCAGGAATTGGAGCGCGAAGGTGGAGGCTGCGGACGCTTTTGTGTTTGTGATGCCTGAGTACAACTATGGCTTCAACGCGCCCCTGAAGAACGCGCTCGACTACCTGCATTACGAGTGGTTGTACAAGCCGGTCGGGTTGGTGTCGTACGGTGGCATCTCGGCAGGTACCCGCGCCGCGCAGATGATCAAGCAGGTCTTGACGACGCTGAAGATGACGCCGCTCCCGGAGGCCGTGTCGATCCCCTTCGTAGCCCAGTTCATCGACGACGAGGGAGAGCTGCAGGCCAACGAGACGATGGAGCGTTCCGCCGACGCAATGCTGGCGGAGTTGGTGCGTGTAGAGGCAGCACTGCGGCCGCTGCGCGCGTAGCGTCGGTTCGCCGCGAAAAGAGCTGCTCTAAGCGATGTAGCTCTTGTGCCGGCGGTAGCTCTTGCGGCTGCGCCGCCGCCTTCCAGGCTGCGAAGACAGCCCGTCAGGCTGCCAGCGACACGCGGTCGCGCCCGGCTGACTTGGCGGTGTACAGGGCCTCATCGACGCGTGTCATCAGGATCTCCGAGGTTTCGCCAGGCTCCCCGATCACCATTCCCGCCGCGCATGTTTGCGCGTAGGGAACACGGCTGCGCAGGCGATCCACCACCATCAATGCGTCGGCGGGTGTGCAGTTGGGTAGCAGCAGCGCAAACTCCTCGCCGCCGATACGCGCAAGGAAATCGCCGCTGCGCAGCTCCTCGCGCCACGCGGCCGCTGCCTCCTTGAGCAGACGGTCGCCGGCCGGGTGTCCGCGGGTGTCGTTGAATCCCTTGAAGCGGTCGAGATCGAGCATCGCCAGCACGAACGGCTCGCCGTCGAGCAGCGCGTGGTTGAGGTTGGTTTCCCACGCTCGCCGGTTCGGAAGCCCCGTGAGCGCGTCTGTGCTGGCCATGTCGGTCAGTTGCGAGAGTATGTCCGCGCGCTTGATCGCGGCGGCCACCTCGTGTGCGAGCAGTGCGATCAGCGTGGCCCTCGTGCCGCCGGCTCGGATCTTTTTGTGCCAGCCGACGACGAGCACGCCGGTCGGCTGCTCCTCGCTAAACACGGGCTCGAACAGGATCGAGGCGGGCCGGCCGATCGTCTCCCACATCGTGCGGTCGAACGGGCCCGACGGGTCCCCCTCGCTCCACAGCAGCGAGCGACGCAAAGCGAATGCTTCGCCCGCGACGGAGCTGGTCCCGGTCGCGATCTCAAGTGGTGGTGCGTCGGTGCCGGACATTGCCGTCGCGCTCAATGCTTCGGAGTTGCCGTCTGGCTCGTAGAGCAACGCGATGCTCGCGTTGCTGATCGACATGGCTGCCTCGCACACCTCGACTCGGGCACTGGGACTGGTTGACAGCCCGCGCATCACAGCCGCGACCCGCTCCAGCGCTTGCTCGCGGTGCTCGGCTTCACTGGCCTGGAAGCGAACCTCGCCCACGAGCCACTGGGTGGTGAAGCCGATGATTGCGCTCACCGCGAGGAACAGCACGCCGGCGCGGTACTGACTCGTCGGATAGGCGGGTCCTCCGACGAGCAGCAGCGGCGCGAGAAAGAACACGGCCACGCCGGCGGTGACGACGCACAGCTGACGACGGTCGCCGTACAGCGCCGTCCAGAACACCGGAAGCAGCGCGACCACGGCGACGCCCGAGTTCGATCCGCCGGCCGAGCCGCGCAGCAACGTCACCGCCGCCAGGAAGATCAGCGACGGGGGGATCTCTCTGACTTGCGGTGAGGAGCGGGGCCAGCGGAGGACCCTGACCAAGCCGGCGAGGACTCCCAGGCCGATCGCGGCCGTGTACTCGACCCAGTCGACTTTGCTCGCTACAACCGCCACGACCGCCGCCAACGCCGCGGCCGCCGCGAACGGAGCCAGGTTCCGTGCGACGTATTCGGTGCCGGCGGCGTTCTCGCCCAGCGTTTGTCGATCCTGCATACTCAAGGTAGTCGGCAAGTCTTCCGCGCTGCTTTACCGTTGCAGCCGCCGGCGTCGCGCAGCCGCGTCTCCGCTCGATGCCGCTACGCCGCCTCACGGTGGCGTCGCATCGCGCCGGCGTGCCGCGCTAAAACTGTCGAGAGTCGGTGCCGATGAAAGGCTGCACTTCCTTTTCCGGTGCGCCGACAAAGATGCCTTCGATGCCACCCCAACACCTTCCGAACAAGAGCGCGCGCCTGCTGAGACTCGTGCTCGTACTGGCTGTCCTCGTGAGCCTCGCCGTCTGCGCTCCGCTGGCGCTCGCGTTGCGTACACATCGCGACGCCACCGCCCATACGGCGGTGATCGGTGGGGTGCCCGCGCAGCCAGGTGCGTTTCCGTCGCTGGCGTACATCGTGGACTTTCAGGGCAAGATCGCCTATCAGTGCACCGGTACCGTTATCGCCCCAAACCTGGTCCTCACGGCTGGGCATTGCGCGGAGAACATGCAAACTGGCGCTCCTTACAGCCCGTCCGGCTACCGGGTGGTGATCGGTGCCGTCGAACCGCTTGTGCCCAACCTACCCGTCTCGACGGTCCTCGGTGTGATCGTGTATCCGCGGTTGTCGCGCAAGTTCGACAGAGGTGACGCGGCTCTGCTGGTTCTCTCGACGCCCACCACGGCGCCGCCCATCGCGCTGGCGAGCGCCGCCACCGCCAAGCGTCTCGCCGTGGCAGGTACGGCGGCGACGATGGTTGGCTGGGGCAGGACCTCCTACGAACAGCTGACGCTCACCGAACACCTGCAATCCGCCACCACCGCCGTGCAGGCCGGTAAATGGTGCAATCGCAATGCTCCGCCCTTCTTTGCGCGCAGCGAGATCTGCACGATCTCTCCACCGAGCTACACGACAGGTGTGTGCGAGGGGGACAGTGGCGGACCGTTGCTGGTTGCGGGACCGAGCGGCGAACCGGTCGAGGTCGGCGTTGCGGATCATGTGTATGACAAGTGCTCCACGCGCCATCCGTCTGTCTATGTCAGCGTGGGCGCCCTCTCGTCCTGGGTAGGGAGCTGGGTGGCGGCCTATCAGCGCACGCCGCCCCCGCCATCCTCCGCGCCGCCGACGACTTTGCCTCCGGGCACATCGCCTCAGCCCGCGCCTTCCTGAGCCGCCACCGGCTTCCTGAGCCGCCACCGGCTGTTTTCAGGCACTCGCCCGAGCCTGCGTCTTCGTGAGCCGCCACCGTCTGCTTTCGGGCACTCGTCCGAGCCCGCGCCCTTGTGAGCCGCGAAGCCGGCGCGGGCGCCGGGAACCACTAGTCAACCAGCCGCCTCTACGGTGGCCGTCAACCGCCGCGGCGCACACACGCTCACACAACGGGCAGACTCCACGGTGTGAGTCGAGCGCCCGTCCCCCTCCCCGCCGCACCCGAATTGCCCCGTCGGCGTCGCCGGCTCGTGCTGGCGATCTGCTGCATGAGCCTGTTGATCGTCGGGTTGGACAACACGATCGTCAATGTCGCGCTGCCGTCGATCGGTCGCGAACTGCACGCGTCCGTCTCGGAGCTGCAGTGGACCGTGGACGCCTACACGCTGGTGCTTGCCAGCCTGCTGATGCTCGGTGGCTCGATGGGCGACCGCCTGGGGCGCCGGCGCGTGTTTCAGACAGGGCTCGTCCTGTTTACGCTCGGCTCGCTGCTGTGCAGCGCCGCGCCGGGCCTGGGGTGGCTGATTGCGTTCCGGATGCTCCAGGCCGTCGGTGGGTCGATGCTCAACCCGGTCGCGATGTCGATCATTCGCAACGTGTTCACCGACGCGCGCGAGCGGGCGCAGGCGATCGGGATGTGGGGCGCCACGATCGGCATCAGCCTAGCCCTGGGTCCGGTGCTGGGCGGAGCGCTCGTGCAGGGGGTGGATTGGCGCGCGATCTTCTGGATCAACATTCCCGTCGGTCTGCTCGCGCTCGTCCTAACGATGCGCTTTGTGCCGGAGTCGCGCGCGCCGCGCGCGCGGCGTCTGGACCCGGTTGGCCAGGTGCTCGTCATCGTGCTGTTCGCTTCGCTCACCTACGCGATCATCGAGGCACCCTCGGCCGGGTGGCTCTCTGCCCAGACGATCGGCCTGTTCGCGCTCGCGCTCGCGGCCGTCTCCGCACTGGTGCCGTATGAGGCCCGTCGCGGCGAACCGCTGATCGACCCGCGCTTCTTCCGTAGCGTCCCCTTCTCGAGCGCGAGCGCGATCGCCATCTGCGCGTTTGCCGCGCTCGGCGCGTTCCTGTTTCTCAACACGCTCTATCTGCAGGAGGTTCGCCATCTCTCGGCGCTCACCGCCGGGCTGTATACGCTGCCGATAGCGGCGATGACGCTCTTCTTCGCGCCGCTCTCGGGCCGGATCGTGGGTCGTCGTGGGCCGCGGATCGCGTTGCTCGGGGGCGGACTCGGGATTGGACTGGGTGGGTTCCTGTTGACGTGGACAGACGCGAGTACTCCGCTCGTCCTGCTGCTGCCCGCGTATTTCGTGTTCGGAATCGGCTTCGGCATGGTCAACCCCCCGATCACCAACACCGCCGTGCTCGGGATGCCTGAGGCGCAGGCCGGGGTGGCCGCTGCCGTGGCGTCCACCTCGCGTCAGTTCGGCCAAACGCTGGGCGTGGCGGTCGCGGGCGCGATCGCAGCGGCCGGTGCGGCGACCGTTGGCCCCGACTTCGTGAGCGCCAGCCACATCGTGTGGTGGCTGCTAACCGGCTGCGGAGCGGCGATCGTGCTGCTCGGGCTGCTCAGCACAACCGCCCGCGCAAACGCAAGCGCCAAGCGCGCGCTCAGCTCTCCGGTTTATCCCCCTCATACAGCGACTCGCACGCAAGCTCCTGCGCTTTCGCGCCCCAAAGCTTGATCTCCAGCAGGTCGTGGCGGTAGTCGTCGGGGGCGATCAGGGTGAAGCGCTGCTCGACCAGTTCGCATTGATCGACCGTCGCGCGTCCCAGCTCGGCCGTCACGACCCGCCCGGCGCCAACCAGCGGCCGTCCCCACACGAGCGTCATCGCGGCAACGGCTCCGTCGAGCCCGTGCCAGGAGCCGATCACCTCGTCGCATACGTCGAGCTTCCAATCAGGGTTGCGCTCGGCGGTCTCCTCGGTGTAGTCGCCACTTGCGGACAGCTCCGTCGGTTCGCCCTCATCGCCAAGCGCCACGAAGCGCACATACCCATACAGCTCGAACCCGGTCGAGGTGATCGACGTCGCGGGCACGTAGCGGCGTCCGTGCCAGCTGCGGTCCGGGTACCAAACGATCTCGCCCGTCTCGCCAAGATCCTCGCCATCGCTGTCAAGTTGTGCCCACACGGCACGCAGCTCTCCCTCCAGGCGCTCAGCCCAGCGTCCGTAGGGAAGTCCTTCCTGGGGAGGCTCGGCGGCAAAGCAGGGGACGAGGCGTTCGACGGGCGGCACCGGCGCAGCCTACCGTCACGCCTGCCGCAACACCCCCGCCGCGTGCTCGGGCGCCACGATGTTGAGGTTCACGCCCGTGGACAGCTCGAGGCCAGCGAGGTGCGTTAGTCGCGGCGCGATGTCGATCCGCCAGCAGAAGCGCTCGGCGCCGCGCGGCGCGGTCCTCACCCACATGTTCAGTGGCGGGCTCGAGTCGAAGTGGCGTGCCAGGCGGCATAGCCCGTCGTGCAGCAGCTCGGCTCCGAGCGGCCCGTCGTCCTCGAAGCGCATCCGCCCGGCACGTGGCACGAGCATCAGCTGGAACGGCACGCGTGAGCCGTACGGCGCGAGCAGCACAGCGTGCTCGTCGATTGCCACGATCCGCTCGCCGCGGCGCACCTCTTCGGCGAGCAGGTCCTCGAGCAGGCTGCGGCCCATCGTGCGGGTCGCGTACGCGCCATAGCGCTCGCGCTCGCGCGCCACCTCGCCGGGCACGAAATCGAGTGCATACAGCTGCGCGTGGGTGTGCTCCAGCGATGCGCCCGCCTCGCGGCGCTCGTTGACGATCAGCTGCACATACGCGCTGCTCTGGTGTGCGCGCATCCGCTCGCGCCATGCCTCCATCGCGCTCACGACGCGCTCGACGGGCAGGTCGGCCAGCGAGGTCACCGGCTCGGGGGCGTTGACGATCACCTCGTGCGCGCCGCTCGCCGGGGTCGCGCGGAACAGGTCGGGTTGCGCGTCGGGTGGCGGCGCCTCTCCATCCAGCGCGAGCGCCGGATACAGGTTCGGTACGACCCGCACGGTCCATCCGGGAGAGTTGGGCTCCCCACCGCCCGGTCGCACCGCATACAGCTCCGGCGGCGTGCGGTCCTCGTGGCCCTCGGCGAAGGGGTCCCGCTCGACGTCGATCCGCTGAGCGGCTGGGCAGCGCGGCTCGCCGCCGGGTCGCAGCGAGCGCTCGCCCGCGACGATCGTCTTGTGCCCGCTCAGCGGGTCCACTCTGATCTCAGGCATTTGGCGCACACGGTACGAAGTATCGGCCCGACCGCGCGGCCCGGCCCGGCGTTTGCATCTCGTTCACGCGTGCAGTGCGTAACGTTCGACGTCGTGACGCAGCTTCCCCACGCTTGGGAACTGGCCCTGCCAGATGAACGAGTGCCCGTCACGAGCGATGAACACCGTTGCGGGCGTTGACGGCGAGTCGGTCAGCTGCTCGCCGAGTTCGCCGCTCTGGTCGTAATAGCTTGGGTAGCTCACGGGGAAGGACTTTAGGAAGGCGGCCGCATCGGAGCGGCTGCTGTCCGCCGAGTCGATGCCGATGAAGGCCACGCGCCGCCCGTATTCGGCGCCCACCTGCTGAAAGGCGCCGAACTCGGCTCGGCATGGCTCACACCACGAGGCCCACTTGTCGATCACCACGGGGTATCCCGCGAGCGCGGCCAGCCGAGCGTGCAGGGCGCTCGCGCCGCCCCCGAGCAGCGCGTCGGCCTGAGCGTGCAACGCCGCCAGCGGCGGCGGCGAGCCGGCCAACAGCGCATTGACACGCCCGCCGGTCAGTCGCCCGCCCCCGGAGGTGCCGGTGCTCGAACCGCCGGGCAGCTTCGACACGCCGATGGCAACTATCGCTACGACGGCAAGACACACGAGCGTTGCGAGCGCGCGGCGGAAGGTCATGAGGGGAAGGGTGTCAGATGGCAGGACGGGTGTGTCGGGCTTGCGCGCGTCTCTTACTGACCCGCGCAGCGCCGATGTTCAGGCCGGAAGTCCCCGGCTGGCTACCTCGGCCCTTCAATTCCCCTGGGTTGTGTTGTATCCTCGCAGGACAAGGGAATGGGGACTCATCGGTCCCCGTGCATCGCCTGAAGCCTCACCGGCACACGCGCCGGTATCGCGAGTCGCGTGGAAGCTCTTCCGCGACGGCTCCATCTCGAAGTCCAGAGCCTCTATGGCCGAGTCCACCGCAGTGGCCCCCGCGGCCGCGTCCATTCCGAGTTCCGCCGAAATCGCTCGCGCGGAGAAGCTTGTGCGCGAGCGTTTCCTGCACGACGGCGAGGACGCGGCCGTCGCCCTGGTTGCCGGATCGCCCCGCCGCCGCGCGCTCGACCAAGCACTGGTCGAGCTGAAAGAGGGAGCCAAGCATCCCTCCACCGCCTGGCGGCGCGAGTTCTCGCTGCTGCTCGGCCTCGAACGGGTGCTATCCGAGGATGAGCCGAAGCTGGCCGACGGCACCGTGCTCTCCGCCCACCAGGTGGACGCGCTGTCGGGCACGCTCACGGCGTTGCTGGCCGAGGCGCAGCGAGTGGCTGCAAGCGGCAACGGGCGCGCGGCGGCAGCGGCCTCGCCCGAGCTGCTGGCCTCTGCCGCGATCCTCGGCCCCGACGGCGACGCCCTCGGGGATGCGCCAGAGGACGGCAAGCGCCCTGCTGGCAAGCAGGCGGGCAAGTCCTCCGGGACGGGCGGCGATGGCGCGGCGAGCACGCGTGGCGAGCAGGACGAGGACGAAGACGACGTCGATGAGGACGATCTGGACGACGACGAGGACGAGGACGACGAGGACCTCGGCCCCGTCGAGCGCGCGGCCCCCGACGAGGACGAGGACGACGACGACTTCGAGGAGGAGCCGGAGGAGGTCGAGCCCGAGGGCGAGGCCGAGCAGGACGTCGAGGAGGAGTCTGAGGACGAGCCGCGCGACTGGGTGGAGGAGGACGAGGAGGACGTATCCGACCAGCCCGAGGATCCCAATGCCGCCAAGCGCTTCTGGTTCGAGCACGCCACCGGCGCGGGCAAGACGGTGGCCGCACTCGGCTTCGTGGAGGCCTCGCAGACCGGCGGCGTCCTGATCCTCACCCACCGGCGCAACCTCGTCGACCAGTTCCATGGCGAGCTGCGTCAGCGCGGCTATCAGAAGCGCATCTCTCGCCCTCTATACACAGGTGAGGACTCGCCCAAGGGGCCTGTCACGGTCGAGACCTACCAGTGGTTCGTGCGCAACGCGGGCCGCATTTCGAGCGCCTACACGATCGTGATCTGCGACGAGGCCCACACCGCGCTCGGCGAGAAGACGAGCGGCGCGATTCGTGCCTGGACTGGCCCGATCTTCATCGGGATGACCGCCACCGGCGCCCTGATCGCAAGGCACGTCACCGACCTGTTCCCCACGCAAACCTCGCGTTTCGACCTCGCCCAGGCGGCTCGCCGCGGCGTAATCTCGCCGCTGCGCTGCGTGCGCATCTCCCCGGGCGTGGGCGTGCGCACGATCGCTAATGTGCCCCTGCGCCGCGGCGAGGTGGACACCGAGTTCGACCAGGAGGAGCTGGCCGGGCTGCTCGACCAGCAACCCTTCAACATGGCGGCCGCCAACCTCTACAAGACGCGCTTCAACGGTGTCCCCGGCGTCGTGTATGCGGCGGGCGTCAAACACGCCTACAACCTCGCCGAAGCGTTCCGCGCCGAAGACATCAAGGCGATGGGCGTCTCCGGGGAGACACCCAAGCGCGAGCTGGCGAACATTCTCGCCCGCTACGAGCGCGGCGACATCGACGTGCTGATCAACGCGCAGCTGCTCGCCGAGGGCTGGAACTCACCGCGTGCCACCGTCTGCGTGCACCTCGCTCCCACCGCGTCCAAGCGCATCTATCAGCAGCGCGTCGGCCGTGTCACGCGCCGCCACCCCGGCAAGGAGGCGGGCCTGGTCGTGGACTTCGTGCATCCCGCCACCAAGAACGACGATCCCGTGGTGACACTGCACTCGTTGCTCGACCGCGACGTGTACAGGGGCGGCGCGATCGTCGTTGGCCCAGTGCGGCGCGGGCGTGGGCGGCGGATGCGGGTGGAGCGGCGCGTGCTGCCGGTGTGTGCCGAGGAGGAGCGCCGCTTCGAGGTGTTCGAGCGCGAGCTGTGGCGGATCGCGGTGGAGCACCTCGACTATGGCGAGCAGCACGTGTGGGCCGCCTTGGCGGGCGCCCGTGTCACCGCCAATGGTTGGCGCAGGGCGCGCGCGATGCTGCACTTCGATCGCACCGGCGAGCTGAAGGCGCGCTTCCTCATCACCACCGTGCAGCGCAACAAGAACTCGCAATTGCGCCTGAAGGCGCTGGCGGAGATTGCCGCGCTGCGCGACCCCGACGCGTTCGACACCGCGATCGACATCGCCGGCAGTTGGCCGCGCGACGAGCGCAGGGAGGCTGCCAAGATCATGCTGCGCGCGCTGGTCGAGCGGCGCATCGGCCGGCGCGATCAGGCCAACGCGTGGATCTGGCGCCTGGCGGAGTACACGCGCGATGTGCACGAGGAGTATGCGGTGCAGCGCTGGCCGGAGACCAAGCGCCTGCTCGGGCTGCTCGTCAACTCGGCCGGCGGCGCCCACGCCCGCAACGCGCGTCGCCTTGTGCACGCGGCCCGCAAGCAGGACCGTCGGCTGGCCGCAGCGTTGCTGGCGGCCGCGCTCGCACACACGCCCGAGGCCGAGGAGGTGCTGCGTGGCGCTCGCACACGCATGGCCCGCAAGCCCCCGGCGCTCGCCCGCGAGCTGCTGCGCAACTTCCCCAAGCGTCGTGCGCGCGGCACCCGCCGCAGGCGCAACAACCGCCGCCCTGGCAAGCTTTCAAATCCGACCGAGGTGAACCTCCCCGGCATCAAGGGTGGCGATGGCACCGCTGGCGAGTCTCACGAGCAGGCGGCCCGCATCGTCGATTCCGTGCGCGCGTCCCTCTCCCCCGGCCCAGACAACGGCGCGACCAAGTAGCGCGTCGCGCTCGCGCCACGCTTCGAGCACGGTCTCCGCCGGCTCGGCCAGGCGGCGCTGCAGCGCCTCGATCAAACGCTGCAGTGTCGGCTCGATCGCGCTGGACGGCAGTCCGAGGCTGGCGGCGTGCTCGCGCAGCTCGGCGGGCAAATCGTCGCGGCGCACCGCCACGTTGACGCCGATCCCGAGCACCGCCCAGTTTTCCTGCGGGCGCCCCTCCACGAGGATGCCAGCGAGCTTTGCAAACGTCGGCACGGACGCCGGGTCAGCGCCGGATGGCGCATCGTCGCGAGAGGCCGCCGAGCTCGTCGGTGTGCCCGTCGCTTCCACGACGACGTCGTTTGGCCACTTCAGGCGAGCCTCGACCTCTACCGCGTCGCAAACTGCCACGCCCGCGATCAGCGATAGCAGCGCCGGCGGCCGATCGAAGGTCGCGGGCACACAGCTCGGAGGGCTGGGTCGCAAAACGAGTGAGCAGAGCAGCGCGCCACCGGCCGGCGCCACCCAGCTTCGTCCCTGCCGTCCGCGTCCGGCGGTCTGCTCGGCGGCAGTGACCAATGTGCCATGAGGCGCTCCCGCCAGCGCCAGCTCGCGCGCGCGCTCGTTCGTGGAGTCGGTGACGCGCAGGTGAACGCGCGGGTGCCCCAGCCCGCCGCCCGTCGTGCCGGTGTCGCCCGCCGGCATTGTGCTCACTTCGCTCGCGGCTCGGCCGCGACGACGTCGGCTAGCAGTGCGTCCACGAGCCCGTCGATGTCGTGACGCTCCGCCTCCACAGTCGGCTCCAGGTCGTGCTCGCGGAGCGTTGCGCTCGTAACGGGTCCAATCGACACAACGCGTGTGGTGGGCGAAAGCAGGGTGGCGTGCGGGTGCGTGTCGCCCGGCGAGGCCCCGTCCCGGGCTTGCGCGCCGCTGGCCGCCTGCAGGAAGAAGCGCACCGTCGAGGAGGAGGTGAACACGATGTAGTCGGCTGCGCGCGCCTGCTCCAGCGTACGCGCCGACAGCGGCTCGGCAACCGTTTCGTACAGCGCGAGCACGTCCACCTCCGCGCCGCGTGCCCGCAGCGCGTCCGGCAGTATGTCGCGGGCCTGGCTTGCGCGCGCCACGAGCGCGCGGTTAACACGAAAATCCGCCAGCGCTTCGACAAGCGACTCGGCGACGGAGCGCTGCGGCACGATGTCGGCGGCGATGCCATGCTCGGCAAGCGCGCGTGCCGTGCCCGGGCCGATCGCGGCAACCCGTGTGCCGGCGAGCGAGCGAGCGTCCCCGGGTGGGTGGGTTCCATCGTCCAGTCGCTTGAGGAGGGCGTGTACGGCGTTGGGGCTGGCCACACACACCAGGTCATACGGCGAGGGATCCAGCGGCGGCCCGTCGAGCGTGCGCGTGCGGATCGTCGGCGCCTGCACGACACTGGCCCCCAACTCCGCTAGGCGTCGCGCCAGCTCGCTCGCCTGGGAGCGCGCGCGCGTGACCGCCACGGTGCGTCCCGCGAGCGGCCGCGAGGGCAGCCAATCGAGTCTCTCCGCAAGCTCTGCCACGGCGCCGACGACGGTGATCGCGGGCGCCTGTACCCGCTCGCGTATTGCCACCTCCGCGATCGTCGCGAGCGTGCCGCTGACGGTGCGCTGGTCGGGCAGCGTGCCTCGTTCCACGACCGCCACCGGCTGCGCCTGCGGCCGCCCGGCCGCGATCAGCCGCTCGGTTATGTGCGGCAGCTGGCGCACGCCCATGTAGAACACGAGCGTCCCCGGGAACGCCGCGAGGCCCTCCCAGTCAAGCTCGGCAACCGACTCCTCCGGCTCGGCCTCGCTCACGCCGATCTCGCCGCCAGGCGCCTGCCCCTCGCTCCCGGGGGAGCCCTCCTGGGTGTGTCCGGTGACGAGCGCCACCCCCGTGGACAGGCCGCGGTGTGTTACCGGAATGCCCGCATACGCCGCGGCGGCCACGCCTGCCGTGACGCCGGGAACGACCTGGAACTCGATACCGGCATCGCGCAGAGCGAGCGCCTCCTCGCCGCCGCGCCCGAACACGAACGGGTCGCCTCCCTTCAGGCGCACCACCTCGCGCCCGGCGCGCGCGCGCTCGATCATCAGCGCTTGCGTGTGCTCCTGGGGCACCGCTTCGCCGCCGCCCTGCTTGCCGACGAACAGCAGCTCCGCGTCCTCGCGCGCGCCGTCGAGCGCCGCCGCCGGTATCAGCCGGTCATACAGGATCGTGTCGGCGCTCGCAATCGCCTCGAGTGCCCGTGCGCTCAGCAGGCCGGGGTCGCCCGGCCCGGCGCCGACGAGCCACACGCGGCCCGCTCGCTCAGCTTTGCTCAACGGCCATTTCCTCGGCGCGCCGCAACAGCTCGCTCGCGCCGACCGCCTGCAGCCGCTCGGCCACGCGCCGGCCCAGCTCCTCGGGCTCGTAGAAGCCGCCCAGCAGCTCGTCGGCCAGCCACTGCGAGCCGTCCGGCAGCCCTACCCACGCGCGCATATGTAGGCAGCCGCAACCGGCGGGCACGGCGTGCGCGCCGAGCGGGGTGTGGCAGCCGGCGCCGAGTGCGCGCGCCACGGCGCGCTCGGCCTTCAAGCAGGCGGAGGCGTCGGTGTTGAGGATCTTCTCCACGCTTGCCAGCACACGCTCGTCTCCCGTGCGCGCTTGCAGAGCGAGCAGTCCCTGCCCGGGCGCCGGCACGAAGCTCGCGAGGTCCAGCTCGCGGCCGATGTCCCTTCCGCGGCCGAGCCGGCGCAGCCCGGCGGTCGCGAGCACGATCGCGTTCAGCGAGGCGGCGTCGCGCGCGCTGCCCTCGCCGGTTTCGGCGACCTCCTCGGCGAGTTTGCGCAGGCGCGTGTCCACGTTGCCGCGCAAGCTCACGATGCGAAGGTCCGCGCGCACGGCGCGCAACTGGGCGCCGCGCCGCACGCTGCTCGTGCCGACATTCGCGTTCCTGGGCAGTTCCTCAAGCGACCGCGCGCCGACGAGCGCGTCCGCCGCGCCCGCGCGCAACGGCGCTCCGAGCAACTCCAGCCCATCGGCGAATTCGCCCGGCACGTCCTTGGCCGAGTGCACCGCGAGATCGATGTCGCCCTTCAGCAGCGCCTGTTCCAGCTCGGCCACCCAGCGCGACTTGTCTTCCACGGGCGGGTTGGCCGCCGCGCCGCTCGCGTTGGCGCTACCGGAGCGTCCATCGTTGGCTGTGCGCGCGTCCGTGCCGCTCGACGGCGCGTCGTCGCTGGCCTGTCTGTCCCCCGCGATGGGGGCCGTGTCTCCCTCGGTGGGGGGTGCCCCGTCGCCGCGCGTGCGCACCACGACGATTTTCGGCTCGGCGACGTCCGGGTGTGCCTTGGCGAGCATTCGCGCCAGGAGTCGCGCCTGGGTGAGCGCAAGCATGCTGCCGCGCGTTCCGATTCGCATCGCCCGGCTGGCCCCAGACCCTAGGAGCCCTTGCGGGCGCTCTCGATCGATCGCACCTCGGCGAGCTTCGCCTCGATGCCCTCGGTGGCCGCGTCGCCCTGTACGGAAGCTGGCTCCTCATCGAGCCCGAACAGCTCGCGCACGACCTGCAGGCTCGCATGGACACCTGCCTGCCCCCCGTCATGGGGGGTGCCCTTCAGGGTGCGCTCCTCCGAAAGGCTGCGCAGGCGGATCGTGGGCTCGTGCAGCAGGCGGTTGAGGATCGCGCGCGCGATCGCCTCGACGCGCATCAGGTCGCGCTCGCTCGCCAGCTCCCAGCGGCCCGCGTTCTCCTCGAGCACCTGCTCAACGATGCGGTTGCCGTGCTCGCGCAGCGCGGCGACCGTCGGCAGCGTCTCGGCCTGGCCGAGCCAGCGCGCGAAGCGGCGGATCTCGTCCTCGACGATTTCCTGTGCCTGTGGCATCACCTCGGCGCGCGCACCGAGGTTGCGCTTGACCACGGCCTGCAGGTCGTCGATGTCGTAGAGGCTCACACCCTCCAGGTCGGCGCATGCCGGATCGATGTCGCGCGGCACGGCGATGTCGATCAGCAGCAGCGGGCGCCTGGCGCGCTGGGCCATCACCAGCTCCAGCTCCTCGCTGCCGACGATCGGGTGCGGCGAGGAGGTGGAGGACACCACGATGTCGGCCTCCAGCAGCTGGTCGGGCAGACCGTCCAGTCCGACCACCGAGCCGCCGAAGCGCTGCGCCAGGCTGAGTGCGCGGTCGGCGTGGCGGTTGGCCACGAAGATCGTGCCGACGCCCTGCTCGGCCAGCGCACGTGCGGTCAGCTCGCTCGTCTCGCCGGCGCCGAGAATCACCACGTGGCGGTCGGAGAGGTCGCCGAGCACATCCTGGGCGAGGTCCACCGCGACCGACGGCACGCTCACACGGCTGGCGCCGATACCCGTCTCCGAGCGCACGCGCTTGCCGGTGGTGAGCGCGGCGGCGAACAGGCGGTTGGACAGTGGACCGGTCGTACCCGCGCTCATCGCCGTCTCAAACGCGCGCTTGACCTGCCCCTGGATCTCGGCCTCGCCGACGATCATCGACTCCAGACCCGCGGTGACGCGATACAGCTGGCGCGCCGCGTCGCAGTTGCGCGGCGAGTAGATCGCGCCGGCCAGCTCGGTCGGGCGGATCGATGCGCGGCGGGCGAGCATCCCCAGTACGTCGGCCTCGGCTTTGACAAAAGCCCCACCCGCCCCGCTGACGACGAGATACAGCTCGGTGCGGTTGCACGTCGAGATAACCACCGTCTCGTGTGCCTCGGGAGTGTGCACGATCTGCCGTGCCAGCTCCACGCACTGCGACTCCGTGAAGGCAAGCCGCTCGCGCAGCGCCACCGGCGCGGTCTTGTGGGAGATGCCGAGTGCGAGCAGCTCGCCTGTGCCTGTGAGGGTGCTCATACCCTCTCGCCTGCGCCCTTCAGGGTGTGTTCCTTTTCGCGTTCTTGCGTGCTCAGCTCGCGCACCTTGCGCTCCACGCGGCCGAGGCGCACCGCCATGATCGCCACGTAGATCAGCACGATCGCGAAGAACACGATATAGGCGGCGGCGACGTAGCCGTCGTTTGAGTGTTCGGGCAGGGTCGTGGCGAGCAGCGTGGTCATTGGTATCCAAGGATTCGACTGCGCGCTTTGAGCAGGATGCGGGTGCGCTTGGCGGCCAGCTCGTACGAGCACAGGGTTGCGAACAGCAGCGACATCGCCACCAGCGAGACGAGGAATGTGAGCGCCATCGGCGCGGGCAGGTTGGAGGAGCTGCCGAGCACGCGCGGGTGCAGGTATGAGGCCGACAGGCGCACGGCGAGGAAGTTCATCGGCACGAACGCCCCCGCGGTGATCGCGAACACCGAGGCGTAGCGTGCCTGGCGCTCGGGGTCCTCGATCGCGAAGCGCAGCGGTTGGTAGGTGGCGTACAGCAGCATGATGATGAGGAACGACACGAGTGTGGGCTCGCTCCACACCCACCAGTGCCCCCACGAGCCGCGTGCCCAGATCGAGCCCGTGATGAGCACGCCGACGCCGAAGATGAGGCTCATGTGGATGACGACATAGGAGCGCAAATCCCAGCGTGCGTCGCGCGTGCGCAGGTGCGCGATTGCCATCAGTCCGCCGAGCACGAAGCCGCACAGCGTCACGATCGCGAGCGGCACGTGCAGGTAGAAGATCTTCTGCAGGAACCCTTCTTCGGCTTCGATCGGGGCGTAGAAGAACACGAGGCTCAGCGACAGGCAGAACGCGAGCACTGTTGAGATCGAGAGAGCGCGAAGTGAGGGGCTGCGCATGGTGGGCGTTTGGGGTCCGCCGCAGGCGGGTGGGGGCGGGTGGGGCTTAATCCTCCAAGAGGAAGTCGAATACAGCGTAGGCGACGAGGCCGAACACAAGATCATAGAGCGCGAGCGTGCCAAGCCATCGCAGTGGCACCCCGCCGGCGTGCGTGAGCTCGAACAGCGGTGCGCTCGCACGCGCGCAGCCGATCACGACTGGCACGAGCAGGGGCAGTGCCAGCAGCGGCCCGAGCAGGTCGCGCGCGCGTGTGCGCACCGCCAGCGCCGCCACGAGCGTGCCGATTGCTGCGACCCCAAGGTCGCCGAGTGCGAGCGGAGCCAGCAGGCCAGGCAGCGCCTGGCCGAGCGGCGGGCCGAGCAATAGCAGCGCGAACGCCGGCACCGCGACCAGCTCCAGTACGAGCAGGTAGGCGAGCAGCGACGCCGCCTTGGCCAGCAGCAGCGCGGTGCGGTCCACGGGCGCGAGCAGGAACCCGTCGAAGCCGCCCTGGTCGGCGTCGGCCACAAACAGGCGGTTGATGCCGAGCATCGCGGCGAACAGGATCGTCACCCACAGGATGCCGGCGGCCTCCTGCCCGCTGACGGTGTTCTGCTGCAGCGCGAAGTGAAACACCACGAACGTCGTGACGGCAAACAGCGACATTCCGGGGATCGACTCGAGCGTGCGCAGCTCGACAAGTAGCTCCTTGCGCAGCAGCGCGAGGACTACTTTTGCTGTTCGCGGCGGTACATGTGGGCCGTCGGCTCGGGCATGCACTTTGTCTAGCCCGTGTTTTCCGACCGGTGCATGCACCGGTCGGCCGGGACGTGCATGCACGTCCCGGGACGGAGCCGCATGCGGCTCCGTCTTCCCCGAAGGGGGAGGGATCGGTGCGCTCACCGGTACAACTCCGCGATCGCGTCGGGGCCGACGCTTGCGCTGTCCGTCAGCAGCGACACGCGCCCGCCGCGCAGTCCGAGCACGAGATCCGCTTCGGCCAGGCCGCGTCCCGGATCGTGGCTGGATACGACTCGCGTGCATTCCGACTCGGCGCCAATCAGGGGTTCCACCAACTCGATCGCCGCCGGGTCGAGGTTGGCGTAGGGCTCGTCGAGCAGCAGCAGCTCAGGGCTGTGCAGGGTCGCGCGCGCCACCGCCACGCGCTGCACCATTCCGCGCGAGAGCGTTCTCACCGGCTCATCCGCTCTGGCGCTCATCGATACCGCGCTCAGCTGCTCCTCGACGCGCTCCGCGCCAATGTTGTGCAGGCGCGCGTGATAGCGCAGGTTCTCGCGCGCGCTCAGCTCCCGATAGAGCAGCGACTCGTGCCCGAGCAGTCCGATCCGCCCGCGCACGCGCCAGGCGTCGTCGGGCAACTTCGTGTCCAGCACGACGACACTGCCCGAGTGGGGGCGCAGCAGCGTCGCCAGCACGCGCAGCAGTGTCGTCTTGCCGGCCCCGTTGGGTCCGAATGCGACGAGCGTGTCGCCGGTGGGCAGCCTCAGCGAGACGTCCTGCAGCGCCGCGCGTTCGCCGTAGTTGCGTGTCAGCCCGCTGAGGGCGAGCGCCGCCGGCCTGTCCGCGAGTGCTGTGTGCGGCGCCACCTGGACTTCGAGGTCCGTCATGCGAAATCAGACGGTTGCGAGGCGCTGCTCTTGCTCGCTCTGTGCCTTTGCGATCAGCTCGCGCACCTCGGTCTCGCCTGCCTGCCCACCGTCATGGAGAGTCTGCGCCCCAGAGGGTGTGCCCTTCAGGGTACGTCCCTCGCGCAGCAGCGCTACCGGGTCGGGATCGCCGTTTACGATCCCCTCGAAGAACTGCTTGCGGTCCTGGTAGGTGGGCAGCGTCCCCTTAGCCCACCCGCGCACCTCGTTGAGCAGCACCGCCAGCTGCGCGTAGGGCTCGCCGAACTGCTCTGAGATTTCGCGCTTGATGCGCTTGGCCAAGGCCGGCGAGGCGCCCGCTGTGGAGATCGCTATCGCGAGCGGGCCCGTGCGCACGATCGCGGGTAGGATGAAGTTGCATAGCGGCGGCACGTCCACGACGTTGACGAGCATCGCGCGTCGCTCAGCGTCGTCGTACACGGCGATGTTGACGTCGGTGTCGTTGGTGGCGGCTATCGCCATGAACACGCCCTCCAGATCCTGCGGTCCGGCGTAGGCGCGCCGCTCCCAGCGAATCGAGCCCTCCTCCGCGTACTGTGCCAGCGCCGACTCGGCCTCGGGGGCGATCAGCGTCACCTCGCCGTCACAGGCGAGCAGCCCCTCGACCTTCTCCAGGCCGATCTGCCCACCGCCCACGACTACGCAGCGTCTTCCTTTCAACTTCAGGCACGCGATGTAAAACGGCGTGGCGAGCATGTCCGCGACGCAGCTCTGGTCGCAGATCCCCTTGCGAAGCTGGCAGACGCACTCCTTGCCTGCATAGGCCTGGGCGGGCATCCCTACAGGTTAGGTGTTTGCGGGCTAACTTCTCGCCGAGCGCGGGTGTGAAGGTGGAGGGTTGTATACAAAAATTCAACGATTCGCGATAGTGATTACTATATGTAGCTACTATCGTGAATTGAGTAAAAAGTTAATACAACGGCAGACGTCACCGGCGCCCAATCGCCCGCAGACCGACGCGTGCCAGTGCCACGCCGCCCTGACGCCACGCACGTTCGCGATCGCCCTCGCGGGTGGAGCGCAGGCGCCCGGCTGTCTCCGCCGCGCGCGCCGACAGCTCGTCGTAGGGCCCCCACCACAGGCCACGCACGCCCGAGGGGTCCCATGTGATCAGCTTCTCCTGCGCGCACGCACGCAGACCTGCCT
>DATNKN010000177.1:0-4606 GCA_035603375.1 Solirubrobacteraceae bacterium | reverse complement strand
GGGCTGGCGACGTGCAAGGTCCGCCCGTCTCGGTCGGGTAGCGCTCCGCTGGTCTGCGGCGCGCGTGGCTCGGGCCGCCACCAACCGCAGGGTACTACTTCAGTTGGTAAAGTAACGGTTGAAATGGCCGTTGACGAGACTTGCCCCGTATGCCGTACCGCTGAGGTGGTGTGCGGTAAGTGGACGCTTTTGCTCATCCGCGACCTGGCCGAGGGACGTTCGCGCTTTTGCGAGCTGGAGCGTTCGCTTGCGGGCATCAGTCCGCGTACCCTCTCGCTGCGCCTGCGCGCGCTCGAGGACGAGGCGATCGTCGAGCGCCACACCTTCTCCGAGGTGCCGCCGCGCGTGGAGTATGCGCTCACCGAGAAGGGCCTCGCGTTGCTGCCGCTGATTGAGGACATGCGCTCCTACGGGGAGCGCTGGCTCGGCTGCGAGGACGCCGTCTCGGCCGTGCTTGGCGGCGAGGCGGCCGTCGCGGTCGCGTAGTTCTCCGGTCCCCCGACGTGGAGGGTTTGCAGCCTACGGAAGGTCCGGGAAGGATCCCTGCGGTATGACCAGCCGCTGGCATCTGGCTTCAAATTCGATTGTGCGATGCGTTTGAAGACCTCTTGAGCCTCCAGCCGTGCAAGTCCGGCACCAATGCAGAAGTGTGGGCCGTTGCCAAACGCAAGATGGGACGATCCAATTCGGGTGAGTTCCAGCCGGTTGGGATCGGGATAGCGTGAAGGGTCGCGGTTGGCGGCACCGAGGACGACCAGCGCTTGTTGTCCCTTACGCACCCTGCTCTCGCCGAGGGCCATGTCCGATAGGGCGACACGAGAGGCGACCTGGACGGGGCTGTCATAGCGCAACAGCTCATCGACCGCCTGCATCGAGCATTCGGGATGGCGCACCAGCCAGTCGAGCTGGTTGGGATGTTCGAGCAGAGCCAGCGTGCCGTTGCCGATTAGGTTCGCAGTCGTCTCATGGCCGGCGGCCAGCAACAACAGACACATAGTGATGATCTCGTCCGTCTCGAGCGTGACACCGCCTTCTGGGGGATGGATCAGCGCGCTCAGTAGATCCTGGCCTGGATCAAGTCTCCGTTCCGCGACGATCGGCACGAGAAACAGCATTACTCTCATTGCCGCCGTGCCGATCGCCTCACGCTCGGCTGGAGTCGGATCCAACTCGAGCATGCGCGCGATCGTCGGCGTTTCCGAGCGCAGAAGCTCTGCGCCCTCCAGGCCGACGTCGAACAGCTCGGCGATCACCGCGAGCGGGATCGGATAGGCGAGCTCGCTCATCAGCTCGACCGGCTCGCCTTCGGCAAGCGGCGCAAACGCGCTGTCTACGATCGCAGCGACGCGTTGCTGGATAGTGCGTACCGCGCGCGGAGTGAAGAAGCGGTTCACTGCGCTCCTAAGCCGCGTGTGGGTTGGCGGATCGCTGGTCAACAGCGACTTGCTCCACAGGCCTGGGCCCGCTCCTCCTTCGCCCATGGACGCGAGCACCTCAGGGCTGTTGCTTGGATCCGAACTCCACCTGGGGTCGCGCAACACGGTTGCCGCGTGTTCGTATGACAGTACGAGATGGGCGCCGAGCCGCTCGTTCCACTGGACGGGCGCCCGTTCCCGGGCCGCTTGGTAGGCAGGGTAAGGATCGTCCGTCGGGAAGGGCCAGGCTTTCCAGTTAGGCATGGTTACTTGCCGCCTGGCGTTCAGCGAAGAACGCATGGTCCAGCTTGCCCATCGCGGTGAGCGGCGCAGCGCCCTCGAAGAACTCGGCCGCGATCGAGCCCCAGTAGTTGGTGGCACGTAGCTCGGCGATCAAAGATGCCGCACCCATCTCGATCCGGCTCATGATCGTGTAGTCGGGTGACGCGGTGATGTATCGAAAAGCGTTGGCCGAGGGACCGGTCGGTGAAAACTTGCGTTCGATCCACCTCGACACATACTCCGGTGTGACCGTGAACGGTTGCTCTGCCCACCACAATTCCCAGGGCTCGCGCCAGTATGCGAACACTTCCTCGGGAGTCACAGGATCTGAGGATCGCCAGAATCCAGCCTCCACGCTCGCCTGCCATGTCCCGAGCACGTCATCGCGCAAACACGCGCGCCCGATCGCACGCATCATCGTGTGCTGCTCGCGCCCGAACCGCTTCACGCAACCGAAATCCAGGAAGCTCACACTCCCGTCGTCGTGGAAAACGTAGTTGCCTGGGTGCGGGTCGGCGTTGAACAAGCGGAAACGGTGATTGGTGGCATAGACGAAGCGGTAGATCGCCTCCGCCCATTGGTCGCGCAGCTCCTGTCTGGATGCGACGGCATGGTCCCAGCGTTCGCCGTTCACAAGCTCCTGGGTCAGCACGCGATCGGTGCACAGCTCGTCGATCACCTCCGGAACGTGAATGAACGGGTGCCCGCGGTAGATATCGGCGAACTCCCTCTGGTTGGCAGCCTCCCGGCGGTAATCCAGCTCCTCGTTGATTCGATCGCTCAACTCTCGTCCCGCGCCGCGAATGTCGAAGCTCATTTTCCGCGGCGATAGGCCGAACAGCAAGCCGAGGAACGTTGCCAACAACTCGTTGTTCTTCAGGTCGGCTTGGATTGCGGCTGCCACTCCTGGATACTGGATCTTTACTGCAACGGCTCTACCGTCGTGCAGCCGGGCGGCGTGGACCTGACCGATCGAGGCTGCCGCGAGGGGCGTCCACTCGAACTCCGCAAATGTGCTCTCGGTTCGCTGACCGAGTTCGCGCTCAAGCACGGATCGCGCCAGCTCGGGTGCCATCGGCGGCACGTCATCGCGCAATCGCATCAACGCCGCTTGGTAGATCGACTGAAACTCTGCCGGCACCGCGGGGCTGACAGAAACGAATGAGAGCATCTGCCCAGCCTTCATCAGGGCGCCCTTGGAGCGACCGAGCAGCTCGGCGTAACGCTCTGCTGTGCGGATATGGAACTCGGTGCTGTCCGCGCCGGTCAGCCTGCTCCGCAGGCCGATAACAACCGCCTCTCCAGCAGTGCGAGCGGTCAGTGCCGCCAGTGGTGCGGTGCGCCGCAGGCGCCCGCGGCCGATGCCATCGTCATTTGGCAACGCGTCACGTGGATCCGCGGGAAGCTCAGCATCGGGCACTAGACGTACTCCTTCTTGGTTTACTGAGTAAAACTAAGTGTACACTTAGTTCGGCTCGCGAGGTCTAGCAATGCCCGCGCTCGCGTGACCAGCGAGGCGCGCAACGCCCCTTGCGTAGCCGCCACCGCGTCGCGCAACGCACGCTGCGCCGAGCAGGAGCGTCACCGACCGTGGCGAAATCAGCGGGACCGTGCGTTCGCTCCAGTTGCAAGCGGCTCTCACCGAGTTCGTCGAACAGGCGGCGGCGCGGCTGCACGCCGACGTGCTCGCCGGCCAGGAGGTCCCCTTCGAGCTGGCCTCCCACTCCGGTCGCGGACGCGGCGCGACGCCGCTGTACAGCTATCGGCCGCTGACCGGCACGTTCATCGCCGAGCGCTTCCCCGACCTGCGCCGCCTGCACTCCTACGCAGCGGCCGCCAGGCTGCTGGAGAGCTTCGAGGCGCTCGACCGCTACCTGATCTCCTGCGGGGGCAAGCCCTCCGGCCATGGCTCGCGCGCTCGCGCCGACGCCGCGCTGCTGGTGCTACTGAGGCAGGTGTTCGACGAGCAAACCGACTTCGAGCCTCGACCCGAGCGCCTCGACGCCGCGCTGGAGCGCCTCGATGGCTCGACCTTCGCCGCTGCCGGGGAGATAACGCTCGTGGCGACCCTGCACGGGCTGACGATCGCCTCGCCCGAGCTGGCGCTGGCGCGAGGACTGTTGCTCGCTCATCCCGACGCCGTGCGCGGAGTGCCCGAGCAGGCGTTGCATGCGCAGCACAGCGCGAGTGGCGAGGGTCAGGACAGCGGAAACCTGCTGGTCGTGTTCAGCGCCGAGAGCCCCGACCCGAGCACTGCAATCGCCCATGGCGAGGCGGTCGTGCGCGAGCTGTTGCGCGCATTGCGGTTGTTTGGCGACGGGCGCATCGCGCTTGGCGCGCACGCATGGACACGGGTTGGCTCCGCTCCGTGGGAGACGCTTGCGCTCGGCACGGGCGGCAGTCCGCACGGGATGCTGCTCGTGACCGCCGATCAGGAGGACGAGCTGCGTGCGTTCTGCAGCCTCGTCTCGCGTCGTGCCCCACACGAGAGCGAGATTGCCTGGGCGCTGCGTCGCTTCGAGCTGGGGTGTGATCGCGCCAGCCAGTACGAGGGGCTCAGCGATCATCTGCTCGCGCTGCGCGCACTGCTGGGAGCGCCGTCTGAGATCGAGCCGCACGGTGCCCCCGACGGGCTGCTCGCCGGACGGGTGGCCGCACTGTGCGCAACGCCGGATGCGCGCGCCGCGCTGGTGCGGCGAACGCTCGCGGCGATTGCCCTGGAGCGCGAAATAGTCAGCGGCAAGGCGCTCGAGCGTGCCGCGGGACTCGCGCTCGCACGCGACCTGTCGGATCACCTGCGAGCGCTGCTGCGCGACGTGATCTGCAATCACCTCCCGTCCGACCTCGCGCGGCTGGCCGACGAGCTGCTGCTCCGGGGTGAGGAGCAAGGCGAGGAGCCAGGTGGAGAG
>DATNKN010000169.1:0-5303 GCA_035603375.1 Solirubrobacteraceae bacterium | reverse complement strand
CGCCACAGATGACATTTCCACCCAACACGCTCCATAGCTGCGCACCCGAGGTCGAGGCTTGCGCCGAAGCACACGAACCCAACACACCCACCACGAGTAGCAATCTCAGTCGATACACCCTCACATCATCTCATGCTCGGGAACGTGGGCAGCCTGTCTGTAGGTTGTTCGGCCCATAAGGCGAAACCATTAATTGGGTGACCAAACCGATCAGGAATCGAGAAACGCCGGTCACCGAGCCGCGGCTAGAGTGACCGCCATGAGCAAGGCTACAAAGACGAACAGGCACTCGCCTGTGTCGCACGCTGCCGACAACCACGAGTCGATCCGCGTGCACGGGGCCCGCGTCAACAACCTCAAGGACATCAGCGTTGAGATCCCCAAGCGTCGGCTCACGGCGTTCACCGGCGTCTCCGGGTCGGGCAAGAGCTCGCTGGTGTTCGGCACGATCGCCGCGGAGTCCCAACGGCTGATCAACGAGACCTACAGCGCTTTCGTGCAGGGCTTCATGCCGACGCTGGCGCGGCCCGAGGTCGATGTGCTCGAAGGGCTGACGACCGCGATCATCGTCGACCAGGAGCGGATGGGCGTCGACGCTCGCTCCACGGTCGGCACCGCCACCGACGCGGGCGCGATGCTGCGCATCCTCTTCAGCCGGCTCGGCAAGCCGCACGTCGGCTCGCCCCAGGCGTTCTCCTTCAACGTCGCCTCGATCTCAGGCGCCGGGGCGGTCACGTTCGAACGCGGTGGTCGCACCACGAAAGAGAAGCGAAGCTTCAGCATCCTCGGCGGCATGTGCCCGCGCTGCGAGGGCCGCGGCTCGGTCAACGACATCGACCTCAAACAGCTCTACGACGACGGCAAGTCGCTCAGAGAAGGCGCGCTCACGATTCCCGGCTACAGCATGGACGGCTGGCACGGCCGGATCTTCATGGGCTGCGGTTTCTTCGACCCGAACAAGCCGATCAAGAAGTTCACCAAGAGGGAATTGACTGACCTCCTCTACAAGGAGCCGACCAAGATCAAGGTCGACGGCATCAACCTCACCTACGAGGGCGTGATCCCCAAGATCCAGAAGTCGATGCTCTCCAAGGACCTCGATTCGCTGCAGCCCCATATCCGCGCCTTCGTGGAGCGAGCGGTCACCTTCAGCACCTGCCCCGAGTGCGATGGAACCCGGCTCAGCGCGGAGGCCCGCTCGTCAAAGATCAAGGGGATCAACATCGCCGACGCCTGCGCGATGCAGATCAGCGACCTCGCCGCGTGGGTGAGCAAACTCGAGAATAAGTCGGTCGCGCCGCTGCTCGATGCGCTGTTGGCGACACTCGACTCGTTCGTGGATATCGGGCTGGGCTACCTCTCGCTCGAGCGGCCTTCGGGCACGCTCTCGGGCGGCGAGGCGCAGCGCGTCAAGATGATCCGCCAGCTCGGCTCCTCGCTCACCGACGTCACCTATGTCTTTGACGAGCCCACGATCGGGTTGCACCCCCACGACATCGAGCGGATGAACGAGCTGCTGCTGCAGCTGCGCGACAAGGGCAACACCGTGCTCGTCGTAGAGCACAAGCCAGAGACGATCGTGATCGCCGAGCACGTCGTAGACCTTGGCCCCGGCGCCGGCACCAAGGGCGGCGAGGTGGTGTTCGAGGGTACCGTCGAGGGGCTACGCGTCAGCGGAACGCTGACCGGGCGACACCTCGACGATCGCGCCTCCTTGAAGCCGTCGGTGCGAACGTCCTCAGGAGTGCTCGAGGTTCGCGGCGCCAGCACCCACAACCTGCAGGACGTCGACGTCGACATTCCGCTCGGCGTCTTGGTCGTCGTAACTGGCGTGGCGGGCTCGGGAAAGAGCTCGCTGATCGACGGCTCGATTGTCAATGCACGCCCGCCCCGCGAAGGTGTGGTCTCGATCGACCAGGCAGCCATCAAGGGCTCGCGGCGCAGCAACCCCGCGACATACACCGGACTGCTCGACCCGATCCGCAAGGCGTTTGCGAAGGAGAACGGCGTGAAGCCGGCGCTGTTCAGCGCCAACTCCGAAGGCGCCTGCCCGAACTGCAACGGCGCCGGCGTGATCTACACCGACCTGGCGATGATGGCCGGCGTCGCCGCCCCCTGCGAGGTGTGCGAAGGGAAGCGCTTCCAGGTCGAGGTGCTCGAGTACAAGTTCGGTGGCAAGGACATCAGCGAGGTGCTCGCGATGCCGGTGGTCGAGGCCGAGAAGTTCTTCGGCGCCGGCAAGGCGAAGACGCCGGCAGCGCACAGGATCCTCGAGCGGCTTGCTGATGTCGGGCTCGGCTACCTCAGCCTCGGCCAGCCGCTCCCCACGCTGTCCGGCGGTGAGCGCCAGCGGCTGAAGCTGGCCACGCAGATGGCCGAGAAAGGCGATGTGTATGTCCTCGACGAGCCGACCACCGGCCTGCACCTCGCCGACGTCGAGCAGCTACTCGGCCTACTCGACCGACTCGTGGACTCCGGCAAGTCGGTGATCGTCATCGAGCACCACCAGGCGGTCATGGCGCATGCCGACTGGATCATCGACCTCGGCCCCGGCGCCGGCCACGATGGCGGTCGGATCGTCTTCGAGGGCACGCCCGCCGAGCTCGTCGTCGATCGCTCCACCCTCACCGGCGAGCACCTCGCGGCTTACGTCGGCGCCTGACCGAGGCCCTCGCGGACGCCGTGAGGCAGAATGAGATCGGCCGTCGCAGACGGCGGACGGTGGTGCGCGGCAAAGTGCGCGCGGTTGCCGCCTCTGCCTGATCGAGGGTAAGTGCCGGCTACACGAACGCCACCCCAGGGTGCGCAACGGTGCCGAGGATCTCTCTCCCAGGCACGGGAGCGACCAGGATCGGGGCGCATGACGCCGTTTCGCTGACGCTCACGGTTTGTTGCGTGATGCACGCTACCTCTGCCCCGATATTCCCTTGAAAGCCGAGGGTGAGCCTGTATTGGCCGACCGGAGTCCCGAGCGGCACGATCAGCGCCCGTGTCCGATCTGTCGACCATAGGATCTCGATGCCCTTGAGTCCGCTTGCTCTCGGGCCGACGCCTTCGAGCGTTGTCCACTGCCACATCCGCCGCCACGGCAGTGGCTCCGGAGAGCAGATCAGCAAGGCCACAATCCGCTCGTCGTCCTCTGTGAGCAGCGACAGCTCAGTGTCGGGCGGTGGTTGGACCTTCGCGGAGCTGACCAACCCCGGCTGTCCCAGCTCGGCGACGAGGCCATCGAACGTCTGTGCCGTCGAGCTGGCGAACGCATCCCAAGCAGCCTCGGTCGCGGTGCGCTGAGCGGCCAGCGCCTGCTCCCCGTTGCCGCTGCCCGGGTCCGACAGCGCAGCCGACTGGTTGACGTCGAACAGCGCTTCGAAGCGACCGAGCACCGCGGCGAGCTGTTCGCGCGCGGTGAGATACGCGCCGCGGGCACCGATACGGGCTGCCTCCGCGCTTGCGCTCGATAGCCACGTCTGCGCGTCCACGCCGCCCGGCACGCTGTAGCGCCTGACCGGTGTCCCCGCGCTGCCTTCTGTTTGGGCGACGACGTTCGCGAGCTGATCGCCAAATGTCGCGTAGCGGGACGTCGTGAACTGCACTCGCTGCAACGTTGTGAGCGCATCCTCCTCGGCGAGATACCGCTTCAACGCGGCGAGCGCGGAGATCGCGTCGTTCGCGGCGAAGACCGTCGCGAGCGAGTTCGCGCTCGCAGCGCCCGCGGCCGCCACGCTGCCACGATCGTTCCCGCGAACACGCACCGGCCCTGCTACGACATCGACCGTGTAGCGCGTCTGGGGCGCAAGCGGCGCGAACCACAGGGCTCGAGCCTCGACCGCGGCGGCAAGCTCGGCGAGCTCGTGGGCTATAGCCGAGTGCATACCCGGGTTCACCGCAAACCCCGATCCGATCGCGGCCGGCTGCAGCTGTAGCCCGGCGCTGGCGATTGCTGCCCGCAGTGCCGGCAAGGCAAGGGTATCCACGCCCGTTGCGAGGCGCGTGTCGGGTAGAGCGTCGATCGTCGCCTGCGCAGCGGCGATGGCTGAAGCCGAAACGCTCCCCTCCTCCCCACCCGTCGAGATCGATAGCGCCCTTGCGAAGGCTGTTGGTAGCGCGACTGGATGCGCGACTGGACCTTTGGCCACACCGGTAGATGAAGGCTGCGGCATGGCGAGTGTCGCGGGCAGGGGAACATTAGTCGCGGCGGCAACGATGGCGCTCTGCGGGTATGCGGAGGGCACGTGCGTGGCGAGCGAGAGCAGCAATGTTTGGCGCTGGTTACGGTCGGCGCAGCGCAGGTGCACAGCCGGTGGCAGATTCGAGCTTGCATAGTCGTACGGCTCGGCGTTGCTCAGAAACGTTGCATACAGCGCGTTGACATACGTCTCGGTGAACTCGACGTTGAGATCGTATGCGTAGTAGGCGGCGATGTCGCCGTTGCCCGGCCACGACCATTGCGTATAGGTGAGGAGATCGTTGAGTCGCCCGCCTGTGGGGAAACAGTTGGCGGGACTGTCGGCCGCTTCGGCAAGCGTCGGGGACGGCGGCCGGCGATACGGGAGCGGGTTGGTGAAGCCACCGCTGAGCGGCGGAGGATCGATCGTTGCCGTTGCCGGGCCGCTGGCGCATTGAAAATAGGAGAACTCGATTACCGGATCGCCGTCTAGGACCGCCTGGTAGTCGATGCGGTTGGTGCCGTCCACCCGACCCGCTTCGATCCGCGTGACCGTCTTCAGCGCATACAACGCCGGCGCGAGCGGGAGGATCGGCATATCGATGTCGGGAGTCCGGTAGGCGATGCTCGTGAGATACAGCGGCGCCTCGTCGAACGGTAGTTCGATCTCGCTCACCGGCTCAGCGGTGGGATCGAACGCGAGCGTGTAGACCGACGTGGTCGCGTCCTGAATGCTGCTCGTCGGGGTGAGCGTTTGACCGTTGCTGGCAACAATCGGCGCGGTGTAGGGAAACTCGCCGCCCTGCACGATCACGCCCGTCAAACCGGTCAGCACCACGGCCGAGGGGAACGCGATCGTCACGCGCGTCTCGTCGTCGGCCTTGAACATGAGGCCCGTCGGTGCCCCGGCGCCGGGCGAGGCCAGCGTGACCGGCGATGCGCCTGGACCGGTGCTGAACCCTAGCCCCTGCTCGACGAAGCTCCTCCCGAGCGTGGTTGGCGGACCACCCCAAGAAACCGCGAAGTCTTCGCCCTCCAGGACGGTGTAGGGAGCGACCTTTAGCACCGTGCCGGCCACCGGTAGATGCTTCGTGGGATCGGCAGCGACCCAGGCACCCGCAAGTCCCAGCGGCGCAGT
>DATNKN010000166.1:0-7157 GCA_035603375.1 Solirubrobacteraceae bacterium | reverse complement strand
CCTACAACCCATTTGGCACCGGGCCCGAACACGCGACCAGCGTGGCGAGCACCGTGGACGGCGATCTCAACACATCGTGGAGCACCGAGCACTATCTGAACGACGAGCTTGGCAAGCCGGGGCTCGGCGTCGCACTGGACGCGACGCCCGGGGTGGCGGCGAGCGCGATCGAGATCCAAACGCCCTCTCCCGGCTTCCTTGCGGCGATATACGGATCGACCGGCTACTCAACCGCGTCTGGCGTGGGTTCGGGCGGGCGCGGAGCGGGCGCGGCGGCAGCGAGCGCCGTCGCGACGGGCGACACCGACGCGTCCTCGCCCGACGGTGGCGCCAAGGCACTCGCAGCGCTCGGCTGGACTCAGCTCGCGCCGGCCCGGGCCATTGGCTCGCGCACGACCATCTCGATCAACCCGGGGCGGCTCGTGTACCTGTACTACCTCGTGTGGATAACGAAGCTACCACCCGGCAACGAAACGGCGCAGATCTCTGAAATCACGCTGTTCAAGTAGCGCTCACGGCGTGACGGGGGGCGTGCCCGAGGCGGGCGCGGGGGTGGTGGTCGTTGGCGTTGTGGTCGTGGGCGTCGTGGTTGTGGGCGTCGTGGTGGTTTCCTGTCCGACGGCGCCAACCGCGATCGTCACCGTGGCGCCTTTGGCGAGCTTGTGAGGAGCGGCAGGGCTCTGCTGTACGACAATGCCCACCTTCGACGGTTCGCTGACGGTGCGCGTGACGGTGGCCGAAGCAAAGCCGGCGGCGGTGAGCGCCGCGACGGCCTGCACTTCGCTCTTGCCGACCACGCTCGGCACCGCAGTTTGCTTGAACGCTTGCGCGACGACGATCGTCACCTGGCTGCCCACGCTCAGCGTCGAGCCGGCGCTCGGCGATTGGGAGATGACCGTGCCGGGCGAGGGTTCGGCGACTTCGCGCTTGACCACGCTCACTTTCAGCCCGGCGGCCGCGAGCGTCGCGGTTGCGTCGGCCTGCGATTCGTTCGTCACGTCCGGCACGCTCGCTTCCTCCGGGCCACTCGACACGAGCACGGTGATCGCGCTGCCAACCTGCACCTCGGTGCCGGCGGCGGGGTTGGTGGAGATCACGATCCCCTTGCTCACTGTGTTGCTCGACTGGGACTGGACGTTGGGTGCGAAGCCCTTTTCGTGCAGCACCTTCGATGCTTCGGCGCTCGTCTTACGATCGACGTTGGGTAGCGCGAGGATGCCGGGGCCGGATGACACGACCACGCTCACATGCGTGCCCTTCTTGACAGGAGTGGCGCTGGGCGGGGTCGTGCCGACGACGAGCCCGCTTGCCACGCGTGCGTTGGCGGCAAGCGTTACGACCGCAACGAGTCCTTCTCGCTGCAGCGAGACAATCGCCGCCACTTGCGTCTCCCCAGCCACATTCGGCACTGTGATGCGGTTGGCTTTCGGTTGCAGCACGAGCAGGTACAGCGCGGCGACTGCTATCGCGAGCAGCGCAACGCTGGCGGCGATCCAGATGGCGCGCTTGCGCCGCCGCGCGGCCTCATCCTGCGGGCGGCCATCGTCCTCTGGAAGCGGCGGCACAACCAGCGCCGCGGCCGCCTCATGGGGTGCTCCGGGCACACCGTTGATCGCGGTGGCCGGTGCCTGGGGAGGCATCGGCGGCGGGGCGATCCCCTCGCGCGCCTGCTGCAACGCGGCGATGAACTCGTCGGCGCTTGCGAAGCGCTGGGCGGGGTCCTTGGCGAGCGCCCGCATCGTGACCGCGTCGAGCGCCGGGTTCACCTCCGGGTTGCGCAGGCTCGGCGGGCTCGGCTCGGCCGAGACCTGCTTGAGCGCGATCGTGACGGCCGAGTCGCCCTCGAACGGCACGCTGCCCGTGAGCAGCTCGTACAGCACCACGCCGATCGCATACAGGTCCGAGCTCTCGCTGACGGCGTGCCCCTGCGCCTGCTCGGGGGAGAGATATTGTGCGGTGCCCATGATCGACCCGGTGAGCGTCATGTCCGAGGCGCCGGCACGGGCGATGCCGAAGTCGGTGACCTTGGCGCGACCCTCCTCGTCGAGGATCACGTTGTGGGGCTTGATGTCGCGGTGGATGATGCCGCGCCGGTGCGCGAAGCGGGCGGCGAGCAGGATTTGCACGACGATGTCGATCGCGTCGCCCGGGGACAGTGCGCCGTGCTCGCGCACGATCGCCTTCAGCGAGCGGCCCGGCAGGTACTCCATCGCGATGTAGTAGGTGCCGTCCCACTCGCCGCGGTCGAACACGGCCACGACGTTCGGGTGGGAGAGACCGGCGGCGCTGGATGCCTCGCGACGAAAGCGCTCGACGAACTCCTGGTCTTCGGAGAAGCGGTGGTGCAGCAGCTTGAGCGCCACCTGGCGGCCGAGCAGCGTGTCGTGGGCCAGGTACACGTCGGCCATCCCGCCGGAACCGAGCCGCTCGGAGACGCGATAGCGCCCGTCGATGAGGGTGCCGGCCTCAACCATGGCGGGAACTCCCCAGAGCGCGGGGACGGCTGCTCGGTGCGTCAGTCATGTAGCAACGCTTCCATTACCTGCCGCGCCACCGGCGCGGCGAAAGTGGCGCCCTGTCCGGGGACGCCCTTGAGCGTGACGGCGACCGCGACGGTCGGGTGTTGGGTGGGCGCGAACGCGATGAACCACACGTTGTTGAGGGCTGTGCCGTACTGCGTTTCGGCGGTGCCTGTCTTACCTGCAACCGTCACCCCCGGGATTTGCGCGGCGGTGCCCGTGCCTCCGGGGCTGTACACGACCGCTTCCATCATCTTCGTGACGCTGGCCGCGGTCGAGGGCTTCATCACGACCGACTGCACTTTGGGGGAGATGTGCTGCACGACGTGCCCGTCGGGTTCGACGATCGCGGTCGTGATGTGGGGCACCATCAGCGTGCCGCGATTGGCTACAGCGGCGGCCACCTCGGCCATCTGCAGCGGCGTGACGCTGAGCTTGTCTTGGCCGATGCCCATGCGCCCGACGTCCACGTAGGGGCTTGTGGGCGCCACCAGCCTTCCGTCGCGCAAGTACTCGCCGCTGGCGGACATTTCTTCGCTTGGGTAGTCCAGCTGGGGCTTGTGGTCGAACCCGAAGCGGCGCATGTAGCGCGCCATCGTGGCCTTGCCGAGCTGCTCGGCCACCTGCGCGTACACAGTGTTGACGGAGTGGGCCAGCGCTTCGGTGAGCGTTATCTGTCCGTAGCTCTCGTCGTCGTCGTTTTTGAGCGGGACGCCCGAGATGACCACTCCGTTGCGCCCACTGACAGTCGATTCAGGAGTGAATTGGCCGGTGTCGATCGCGGCGGTGGCGGTCACCACCTTGAAGGTGGAGCCTGGCGCGTAGCCGTACTGCACCGTGCGGTTGAGCAGCGGCGAGCCGGGCTCCCCCGTTATCCGCTTGTAGGCGACTTCGGAGGTGAGCGCGTTGGCGTTGAAGCTCGGCGTGGAGGCCATCACCTCGACCGCACCTGTTTGCGGGTGCAGCGCGACGACCGCGCCTTCGTGTTCGCCGAGCGCGGCGAGCGCCACGCGCTGTGCGTTCGGCTGTAGCGCCGTGAGCACCGCGTTGCCCTGGGACTTGCGACCCTGAAGCTCATTCAGCACGCTCTGCACGCTCGTGCCAGTTTCGCCATTCAGCGCGGCACTGCGGTAGCGCTCCAGGCCGGTCTGGCCAAGCAGTTCGACGTTGGAGTAGCCGACCGGCGGCGTAAACAGCGCACCGGTCGGATAGATGCGCGTGTAGAAGCCGCCGGTGTGGCGCACGCTGCGGGCCAGTACCTCGCCGTTGGCGGCAAGGATCTCGCCCCGGTCGATCCGCTCCTGCTCGAGCAGGGCGCGTGCGTTGAGCGTGTTGGCGCGCAGCGAGGACGCTTCGAAGACCGTCCAGCGCGAGGTGAACGCGACGAGCACGGCAAACAACAACACCACCATGCCATAGAGGCGCACGATCGGACGGTTCACGGCGCACTCATCCTCCGTTCAGCTGCCCGAGTTCGAGCTGGCGTACGAGTTCGCCCGCGTTGGTTTCCGTGCGCAGCGAATGGTCGAGCAGCGCCTGACGGCGGGCGGGCGGCAGCGACGCGGCGCTCACTCCGGAGACGTACTCGACGGTGTAGAGCTTGATGCCGCCAGGCAGTTCGTAGGGCAGCCCGTTGAACATCGTCACGAGCCCGCGCTGGTTGGTGCCGATGAAGTAGATCGACTGTATCGCCAGATATGCGGCGCAGACGAGCAGCCCGAGCACGGCGAGCGCGATCAGCGAACCGCGCCAACGGCGCAGTCGTCCACGCGCCCGTGCGCCGCGCGAGATTTGCGGGGACGGGGTCGCTATGCGCGGACGGCGCGGGACGACCGGCGAGGAGACCGGCGCCACCTCGTACTCCTGTGGCATCGTGGCGCCCGGATCGGTGTGCGTGTTTGGGGGACTGGGTCGTTCCCCCGACGCAAGGACGGCCTGTGGCGCTGGCGCGAGGGTGGCCGTCGTGGTGTGCCCGTCGTCCTGCGGATCGACACCGCGCGGCAGCTCCTCCAGGCGAAACAGCACGACCGTGATGTTGTCCTTGCCGCCGGCGGCGTTGGCGGCGGCAATCAGCGCCTCGCCCGTATCCCGCAGGGACTCGTGGGCGAGCAGTAGCTCGAGCAGCTCGTCCTCGCCGAGCATCGTGGTGAGCCCGTCGCTGCAAATCAGGTATAGATCTTCGGCGCGCCCCCTAAAGGAGCGTACGTCCACTTCGACCGTCGCCTCGGGGCCGAGAGCGCGCGTTATCACCGAGCGCTGCGGGTGCTCCTCGGCTTCCTCGGGCGTCAGCTTGCCCTCGCGGATCAGCTCGTCGACGAGTGAGTGGTCGTCGGTGAGACGCAACAGCTCACCATCGCGCAGGCAGTAGGCGCGCGAATCGCCGACGTGAGCGATCGACACTTCGCGCTCGCCGACGTAGGCGGCTGTGATCGTGGTGCCCATGCCGGCGTGCTCGGCGCTGCGGTGCGACAGTTCGTTGATGTGCGCGTTGGCCTGCTCGACCTGCGCGACGAGGCTGCGCTCGGCATTGGCGCTGTCGCTGAGACCCCCATGGAAGGTTTCGACCGCTACTCGCGAGGCCACCTCGCCCGCCTGCGCGCCGCCCATGCCGTCGGCGACCACAAACAGCGGCGAGCGAACGAGCAGCGAGTCCTCGTTGGCGCGACGCTGCAGCCCCGTGTCGGTACCGCACCAGTGCTCGGCTACGCGCAGCATCAGTGGTCCACCATTCAGTCGACCTCGAAGGCGAATTCGGAGTCGCCGATCCGCACACGATCGCCAGGATGCAGCGGTCGCGGGCCGTCGAGCAGCTCCTCGTTGAGGTAGGTGCCGTTTGTGGAGCCGAGGTCCTCGATCACGAGTATGTGTCCCTGTTCGAACACGCGTGCATGACGTGAGGAGGCGAACGGATCGTTCAAGCGTATCTCGGCGGTGTCGCCACGGCCGAACACGATGTCGCCGTCGAGGTCGTAGATCATGCCGGGCTCATGACCGGGCGCGCGCTCGACGACCATGCGCGGGGAGCGACCGCGTAGATCGGCCGGACCGAACGTGGACGCCGAGTGCAGCCCGGTCGCGTCCGACGGCGGCACCGCCGGGTAGCCGGAAGCGCGGTTTGCACTGGACACACCCGCGCCATCGCCGCGCAGATCGCGCAGGGCACTGCGCGAGACCCACAGCAAAAACAGGTAGATGACGATGAGGAAGCCGAACTTCAACATGACCGACACTGGGGCGAGGTTGTTCATGGGGCGGCGTCGCTCCCGGAGCCGGGCTTGGCGAAGCCGTGTGGTGGTAGCACGGTGTCGGTGGTCATGGAGCGATCTCAAACAGCATCTCAGTGGAGCCCATCTCGACGCGGTCCCCCGAGCGCAGCTCGTGGGACCCCCGGATGGCCATGCCGTTGACGCGCACGCCGTTGGTCGATCCAAGGTCCTCGATCGTCCAGGCGGCCCCCCCGGGGCGCAGCTCGGCGTGGCGGCGCGAGACGCCCGAGTCCTCCAGCACGACATCGCAGTCGCGACTGCGCCCGATCGTCGCGCCGCGTGGTGGTACCAGCAGGCGCCTGCCGGCGAGCACGAGCAGCGCCTTGGAGCGCCGCCGAGCGCCGGTGCGCTCGACCGCTTTGCGAACTCGCTCGGAGTTGCTGAAGATCATCGTGTTGCCGCCCCCTTCGGGCTCCTCGGGGCGCTCGCGCGGCACCCTGCCCACCCCGGCGGGCGTAGCGCGAGCACCGGGCTCCACTGCCCGAGCCTCGCTCTCGCCGCGTGGCGCGTCCCAGGCAGAGCCACGGGCTCGCTCGGCGGGCCCCGCGGACGGCGCGCTGGGCCGCGGCTGCTCGGGGCGCTCCTCGGCGCAGTCCTCGATCCTGGCCATGCGCGCTTCGATGCCGAATTCGCCGAGCGCGAGTCGCTCGTCGGTGTGGAACGCGATGCTCGGGCGCGAGGCGAGCGCGAGATCCTCGCCGCGAGCGTGCTCCAGGAGATAGGCGCACAGCTCGTCGATCACCTCGTGCTCGACACCCTCGTAGCGCGCTCGGTCCTTCGGGGACAGCCACACCGAATACTCGTTTGGCGCATACACGCGCGACACCGAGGCGGTCGTGTTCTCATCCATCTCGCGCGCGAGCTTGCGCGCCAGCTCCATCGGTCGGACCTCGGTCTTGAACACGCGACCAAAGGTGCCTTCGACAAGGCCGGCGATCATGTTCTCCAGTGTTCTCAGCGGATTCATTGTGGTGGGCCCGACCCATGCCGGCGTGAGCATCCACTCTAAGGGGCACGTGCGACGGGGATGCGCGGATAACGCGTTCTGAGCTGTCAAATAGGCCCGCGCAGCGCTCGCGCACACACTGCGAGCGCACAGCCCACGCCGGCCCCCAGCACCGCGCCACGGGGGGTCGGTTGACTGTCGTGGGAGAACAGCACACCGCTCAAGAGGGGCGTGGCGGCGAGTAGCGCAAGCGTCCACGCGAAGGCAAGCAGCGCGTCGAGCGCCGCGTTGCGGCCACGCACGAGCCATGGCAGGATCGCGGCGGCGAGTGCCCACACCGCCGCGCCGAGCAACAACTCGAGCGTGAACGTTGCGGCGAGCACATGTGTGGCGGCACTCGAGAGCGAGCCCTCCCAGACGGCGCGT
>DATNKN010000159.1:0-3510 GCA_035603375.1 Solirubrobacteraceae bacterium | reverse complement strand
CGTGCGCACACGACTGCTCAGCTCCTATGACGGAGAATTCGGCAAGCTCGACGGGCTCGTGGCGATGCGCAGCGAACCGACCGGTATGAGCCCCGAAGACGCGAAGCTCACGAGTGAATTCGAATCGGGTTTGATCGAGGGCGTAACCGCCGTGGGAGTGCCGGCGGTCGGGGTCGAGCTGACCACGACAGAACCGTCGCAGATCCCTTGGTACAAGGCTCAGAACATGGCGAGCGTCGACGATCTCGATCAGCTCGCCGGGCAGGCTGCGCTTGCCTTCGCGCTCGCGGGCGATCACGGCGCCTATGGCGTGAAGGCGACCGCCGACTCGCTGCTGCCCCACGTCGCCGGCGCGACGCAGCCGTGAGGTAGCGAGCGTGCACGCCCTGCCCTTCGCGCTCGGAGCGCTCGCCGCCGCGATCCTCGCGCCGTCGCTGTTGCGCGCGCTGTTCGAGGGCGGTCACATGCGTGCCAACTATCGCGGCAGGCACGTCGCGTTCCCGTTCGGCGTGCTCAGCGTGGCGGGCGCGCTCGTTGCGTTGATCCCGCTCGCGCTGGTGCAACGACTGAAAGTGGCAAACGTGTTTTATCCACAGGCTTCGGCCGTGGTCGTGTACGTGCTGGGCGTCGCGTTCCTGGGGCTGCTCGACGATCTGCTCGGCGGCGAGCCCCAGGGGGGCGGGCCGCGTGGCTGGCGCGGACACGGCCGCGCGGTACTGCGCCTGCGGTTCTCCACCGGCGCGATGAAGGCGGTCGGCTCGCTCGGGCTGGCGCTGTACGCGACCGGCGAGCTGGGTCTCTCCACCGGTCGTTGGCTGCTGGCCAGTGCGGTGCTGGTGCTCGCCACGAACGTCTTCAACCTGCTCGATCTGCGGCCGGGGCGCGCCACGAAGGCGTTCGTGCTGCTCGCCGGCGGCCTCCTGCTCGGCACGGCGCGACTGGCGCCGCTGTGGACAGTGGGCCTGTTCGCCGGACCGGCGCTGGTGGCGGGCTCTTACGACCTGCGCGAGCGCGCGATGCTAGGGGACACCGGCTCGAATCTGCTCGGCGCGCTCGCGGGCTTGTGGCTCGTGCTGAGCCTCTCGGAAATCGGGCAGCTGGCCGCGCTCGCTGTGCTTTGCGCGATCACCGTTTATGGCGAGCTGCGCTCGATCGGCACGCTCGTGGAACGGTTGCCGCTGCTGCGCCAACTAGACTCTTGGGGCAGGCCCACATGACCTCGCCCCACTCTGACCGCCACGCACAGGCTCCGGCCAAGACCCGGTTCATTTTCGTCACCGGCGGTGTCGTGTCTTCGCTTGGCAAGGGCATCGCTTCCTCGGCGATCGGCAGGCTGCTCGTCTCGCGTGGACTGAGCGTCGCGCTACAGAAGTTCGACCCCTACATCAACGTCGATCCGGGCACGATGTCCCCCTATCAACATGGCGAGGTGTTCGTCACCGAGGATGGCGCCGAGACCGACCTGGACCTCGGTCACTACGAGCGCTTCACCGACTCCAACACCAGCCGCGCCTCCAATGTGACGGCGGGCGGCATCTACGACACCGTCATCCGCCGCGAGCGCCGCGGCGACTACCTCGGCGGGACAGTGCAGGTGGTGCCGCACATCACCGATGAGATCAAGCAGAGGGTCGCGCTGATCGCGGAGTCGACCGACGTGGACTTCGTGATCACCGAGATCGGGGGCACGGTTGGCGACATCGAGTCGCTGCCGTTCCTTGAGGCAATCCGCCAGTTCCCGGTGGATGTGGGTCGCCGGCGCTGCATGTTCATCCACCTGACGCTCGTCCCCTACATCGGTCATGCGGGTGAGCTGAAGACCAAGCCCACGCAACATTCTGTGAACGAGCTGCGGCGCATCGGGATCGCCCCGGACATGCTCATGTGTCGCTCCGAGGGCCCGCTCTCGCGCGATATTCGCAAGAAGATCGCACTGTTTGCGAGCCTGCCGGCGGACGCGATCGTCTCCGCCCGCGACGTGGACAACATCTACAAGGTGCCGCTCGTGTTTCGCGAGCAGGGCGTCGACGACTTCATCCTCGACCACTTTGGGCTGCAGGCCCCCGCGCCGGAGCTATCCAGCTGGCAGGAGCCGATCGAACTGGCCGAGCAGGCTCAGCGGATGGTTCGAATCGCGCTGGTGGGCAAGTATGTGCAGCTCGAGGACGCGTATCTCTCGGTGTCCGAGGCGCTGCGTCACGCCGCGGCGCTACAGGGCAGCACGGTGCGGATCGACTGGATCGACTCCGAGAGCTTGGAGCAGAGCAACGGGGGCGACAGCGAGGACTCCCGCAAAGCGCGCGAGCTGCTGGAGGGCGCCGATGGCATTTTGATCCCGGGAGGTTTCGGAGGGCGGGGCGTTGAGGGCAAGATCGCCGCGGCGCGTGTCGCGCGCGAGCAGCGCATCCCTTACCTGGGGATCTGCCTCGGTATGCAGATTGCCGTCGCCGAGTTCGCGCGAGCGCTCGCCGGCATGGAGGGAGCCAACTCGACCGAGTTCGACATCGAGACGCCGTTCCCTGTGATCGATCTGCTGCCCGAGCAGAAGGAGGTCGCCGACCTCGGCGGCACGATGCGTCTCGGCGCCGACCCGATCAAGCTGCACGAGGGGTCTCGTGTGCGGGATGTCTATGGCGAGGCGGTCGTGTACGAGCGCCACCGTCATCGCTATGAGGTCAACAACCTGCTGCGCAAGCGCCTTCAGAGCGCCGGTTTGCGCATCTCGGGCACCTCGCCCGACGAGCGTCTGGTGGAGGTGGTCGAGATCGACGACCACCCGTTCTTCGTGGCCTCTCAGTTCCATCCGGAGTTCAAGTCCAGACCCGAGCGGCCCGCTCCGCTGTTCCGCGGCTTCGTGGCCGCCGCGCTGAAGCGCGGGGAGCACACGGGAGACGGCGAGGATCGCACGCTCGCTGGTCGCTCGTGAGCGCGGATTTGCGCGACAGCGAGGCACGGCGGGCGACGCACACGCTGACTGTGCGTGCCGCGTTCAGCCTCAACGACGAACGCCATGCTCAGGAGATCGCCGCCGACATGATCGACCGCGCGCACGAGATCGCCAACTTGCCGGATTGCGAATGCGACGTCGATGTAAGCGTCGAGCTGGCGCGCTGTGAGGACGGCGACGGCGTTGCCGGCGGCGGTACTGGCGATGCCGGTGGCGCGCGCGCCCCTGGCAGTGTCGTAAAACACTAAGTACGCCTATGCTCAAGCTGCGCCGCGCCACCGTCCTTGAGGCGGGACCCGTCGACGGTCCCGAGCAGGAGCTTGCGATCTCCCTTGATGGCGAGCGCCGGAGCGCGATCGCCGACGTCGGCCTGCTCGGCTCAAGCCAAGTGGGCGACGAGCTGATCGTCAACGTGCAGGCGCGTGATCTGGGCCTCGGTTCGGGCGGGTTCGACATTGTGCACGCGAACCTCACGCGGGGCCTCTCTCACGACGGCACGCCCGACGCGCACGTGATGAAGCTGAACTACACGAGCTTGCAGCACGCTGTCAAGCCGCTCGAAG